>CAZZJE010000300.1:0-3594 GCA_964654295.1 uncultured bacterium
ATTATTGTTAAGCTGAAAAGCATCCGTTTTTTGAGCTTCCGCACGTACATAGATTTTACCTTCGAAACTGGAGCGGCTAGAATCTCTCAACACACCTTTGAACAGCTGGCGCGATTGGCAGTTTGGAGCTTGATGTTCAATCAAAACATGATGGTGACACTCCCGCTTTTCTCCTAGCATCCAAGCGGCTTGAAGAGCAGCATTGCTTCCTTCTCCAACTAGTTGAACGCGATAGTCGTAGCGAATTGTTTCAGAGCCCTCTGTAAACAGATGGGTCTTCAATGTCGCTGTACGCTTAAGTGTGGCACGTACAGCTTCAAATCCCCAGCTCTGAGAAGTTAAGTCGGTTGCAATCTGCGTGAGCTCAAAGTTGGCATTATCTTCTAGAACAAGATCTAGCACGCTGTTGAGAGCATATTCCTCTCCACTTAGATGCAGCTGCTGAAAAATCAATTCGGCTTGGCTGTTTGCTCCTAAAACAATTTGTAGACGTGGCATCATCCACATCTCTGTCTCTTGGCTGTCGATGACATGTAGCACCTGAATAGGTGTTTCAACGATGGCTTTAGGAGGGATGTAGATAAATAATCCGTCACGATGAAGCGCTGCGTTTGCAATTGCAAAAGCATCCGTCTCCTCTTTCATTGCTTTGGCCCAATGGTTATTCAAGAAAGTTCCATAGGTCCTTGTGGCTCCATTGAGATGGGAGATGACTATCTGCTTTGGCAAATTTGCTGTACGGGATAGCTCGGGGCGAAAGTGGCCATTTACTAAAACTAGACAGCTTTGCTGACACTCGGGCAAAATAGCCTTTTCAATCACTTCGTTGGAGAGTTGTGTCGGATAAGATAGTTTGAAGCGTTTGGCGTAGAGATTACGCAAGCGTAGGTAACGAAAAATTTCATCTTTTGGAGCAGGCAGGCCCATCTCCAAAAAATGGTCCCATGCGCGTATGCGTACCTTTTGCAAGGCATCCGCTGAGACAACTTGTTCAAAGAGTTGCTCCAGGTGTAAGCGGAAGTTCTCTTGGTCGTTTAAAGTCGCTGTCATGAACGCGCCTCGCCTTGGAGGGTTTCTTCTAACCAGTCATACCCACGCTCTTCTAGCTCTAAAGCTAGTTCAGGCCCGCCAGAGCGAACAATACGACCATTCATTAAGACATGAACATAGTGAGGGCGAATGTAGTCGAGAAGTCTCTGGTAGTGCGTGATCAAAAGAAGACCCATTTCAGCATGCATCTCCTGGTTGACTCCTTCAGCCACTGTACGTAAGGCATCAATGTCTAATCCCGAGTCTGTCTCGTCTAAGATGGCGAGGCGGGGGCGGAAAATAGCCATCTGCAAGATCTCATTGCGCTTCTTTTCGCCACCAGAAAAGCCTTCGTTCAGATTGCGCTGCTTAAAATGAACCGGAATATCCATTTCAGCCATCTTTTCATCGAGCAGCTTCTCAAACTCTGGCAGAGACATCTCGCTCTCTCCTCTCCCTTTGCGCTGGGCATTATAGGCTAAATGGAGAAAGGTGAGGTTGTTGACACCCGGAATTTCAGGGGGATATTGGAAGCTCATGAAAAGCCCTTTTTGTGCGCGCTCTTCAGGCTCGAGCTCTAACAGATCTTCTCCTAGAAAGAAGATGGAGCCTTCTGTCACTTCATATGCTGGATCACCGGCTAAAATCTTTGCTAAAGTTGATTTACCCGCTCCATTGGGACCCATAATGGCATGAATTTCACCTGGCTGAATCAGCAGATTAAGTCCTTTTAAGATTTCGGATTCGTCACGCTTGGCGTGTAAATTTTTTATTTCTAACATCATGCGGTTAACCCACGGAATTTTCAAGTTTTAAGGTAAGCAGTTTTTGCGCTTCTGTCGCGAATTCTAACGGCAATTCGCGAATGACCTCTTTACAGAACCCATTGACAATCAAGTTAACTGCATCTTCGCGAGCAAGGCCACGGCTCTGTAAGTAGAGGAGCTGCTCCTCATTCATTTTAGACGTTGAGGCTTCGTGCTCCACAGCGCTGCTTGCATTGCCTACTTCAATATAGGGAAATGTGTTAGCGGAGCAGCGGTTGCCAACAAGCATCGAATCGCACTGAGTGTAATTGCGTGATCCGGTTGCTTTCGGACCTATCTTTACTAAACCTCTATAGCTGTTATGCGAGACATCGGCAGCGATCCCTTTTGAAACAATTGTAGAACGGCTATTTTTACCGATATGGATCATCTTTGTGCCTGTATCGGCCTGCATATGTCCATTCGTTAATGCGACTGAATAAAACTCGCCGACTGACTCATCACCCTGTAAAATACAGCTGGGGTATTTCCATGTGATTGCAGCGCCGACCTCTACCTGTGTCCAGGAGATTTTAGAACGGTAGCCTTTGCAAATGCCGCGTTTCGTCACAAAGTTGTAGATTCCGCCTTGCCCACTCTCCTTGTCGCCGGCATACCAGTTTTGTACTGTGGCATATTTAATTTCAGCCTGCTCATGTGCAATTAATTCGACGACGGCTGCATGGAGCTGATTGTTGTCATAGGCTGGTGCCGTGCAGCCTTCGAGATAGCTGACATACGATCCCTTTTCAGCAATGATCAAGGTACGCTCAAACTGGCCGCTCTCCTTATCATTAATTCTAAAATAGGTCGAGAGCTCCATTGGGCAGCGTACCCCTTCTGGAACGTAGACAAAGGACCCATCGGTAAAGACAGCCGAATTGAGACAGGCATAAAAATTATCCCCAATGGGGACAACTGTTCCAAGGTAGCGCTCAATTAGCTCGGGATAGCGATGAATTGCTTCAGAAATTGAACAGAGGATAACTCCTGCATCCTGCAATTTTTTCTGGAAAGTTGTCGCAATAGAAACGGAGTCGAAGACAACATCGACAGCGACGTTAGAGAGGCGCATCTGCTCATCAAGAGGAATCCCTAACTTTTCAAATGTTTTGAGAATCTCTGGATCGACTTGATCTAAGCTGTTTAAAGAGGGTTTCTTTTTTGGAGCTGAATAGTAGCGGATCTGTTGAAAATCAATTTCCGGATAGTTGACATTTGCCCAATGGGGTTCTTTCATCTCCAGCCAGCGACGATAAGCCTTGAGACGGAAATCCAACATGAATTGTGGCTCTTGCTTTTTCTCAGAAATCGCACGAATAATCTCTTCGTTCAAACCCTTTGGCAGCTGATCGCTTTCTACTTCTGTAACAAAGCCGTACTTATATTCCGACCGCTCTTTTAATAGAGTCTCTGTACTCATAGTTTCCTCTTTTTCCTGCTGATGGGATGAGCTTTTTGGCTGCGTACGCCCTACATACAGGGAATAAATGCTTCAAAAAGAATAACAGAGCGAGTGATTCTCGTCTATTGATTGCCAATTAGTTACTAATGAAAGGAAGAAGGGGGTCAAGATGAAAAGCTCTGTAGGTCAAATAGATCTATCTATTTGTATTATAGTAGCTTTGGTTATTTAAGAGAAAGTTTAAGTTTATCTGTAGCGTAGGCTTTAGCCTGTAGTCTCTTGCAGGTTAAAACCTGCAGAAACAAGCGCAGGCTAAAGAGGTAATTGCAAAATTCAAGTTACACGGAGAGGCCT
>CAZZJE010000301.1:0-3530 GCA_964654295.1 uncultured bacterium
TGCATTGGGCCTCATAAGACAACAATTTTGCAATTACCTCTAAAGCCTACGCTACATCTTAACTCTCTTCTTGAATAAATTTGCACCCTTGGCTGATTAGTTGGTCGACATATGTCAAATCAAAGTCTGCCTCTTTAAATGGGGCGCTCTCTAGCATATAGAGGTGAAAAGGAATGGTGGTTTTGATGCCGCCGATATGAAATTCACGTAGAGCACGCCGCCCTATTGCTAGAGCCTCTGCCCTAGAGCCGGCTTTAACAATAAGTTTAGCAATCATTGGATCATAGTAAGGCGAAATCTTTCCTCCGGAATAGCAGGCGCTGTCCACTCTGACATGAGGACCACCAGGAGGCAGATAGTAATCTAACCGACCAGGAGAGGGGGTAAAATTATTTGAGGCATCTTCAGCGTTAATTCGAAACTGAATTGCATGGCCATTAAACTTAACCTGCTCTTGCGATAGAGAAAGCGGCTGTTTCATGGCAATGCGCAACTGTTCGCGCACTAAATCAACCCCAGTTAGCTCCTCGGTGACAGTATGCTCAACCTGAATTCGTGTGTTAACTTCCATAAAATAGAAGTGATGATCGCGGTCAAGAAGAAACTCAACAGTTCCAACCGAGTAGTAGTTGGCTTCACGAACAACTCGAATAGCAGCCTCTCCGATCTCTTGCCTTAACTTAGGCGAAAGAACTGGGCTAGGGGCCTCTTCGATAAGCTTCTGCCGTCTCCTTTGGATCGTGCAGTCGCGCTCCCCTAAATGGATGTAGTTGCCAAACTGATCTCCCACCACCTGAACTTCAATGTGGCGCGGATTTTGGATCATCTTCTCTAAATAGACATGCGGGTTTCCAAAACTCGCCTCTGCCTCTGCACGTGCAGCAACGAAAAAGCGGGCAAACTCTTCGGCATTGTGGGCAATACGGATTCCTTTGCCACCGCCGCCAGCTACTGCTTTAATAAATACAGGAAACCCAATCTCTTTGACACTTTCTAATGCTTCTGCAAGGGTTTCAACAATTCCAGCCGAACCTGGAATAACTGGGCAGCCAGCACGTTTAGCTGTTGCCTTCGCTTCGGCCTTATCTCCTAAGCGCGCAATTGCCTCAGAAGAGGGACCGATAAAGGTCACGCCGCAGCTTTCGCAGATATTGGCAAAGTTGGCATTTTCGCTTAAAAATCCGTAGCCGGGATGCAAGGCATCTGCCCCTGTGATTTCACAAGCAGACAAGATATTAGGGATTTTTAAGTAAGATTTGGAAGAGGCAGGCTCTCCAATACAGATCGCTTCGTCCGCATGGAGAACATGGAGAGATTCGGCATCAGCCTCTGAATAGACTGCAACGGTTTGCAAGCCTAGGTCGTGGCAAGCTCGAATCACTCGGACTGCAATTTCACCACGATTTGCAATTAGGACTTTTTTCATGATGCTGGTGTAATTCGAAAGAGTTTTGTGCCAAATTCAACCGGTTCGCCCTCCTTAACGAGGATCTCTGCAACCGTTCCGCTCACTTGAGCTTTAATTTCATTCATCACCTTCATTGCCTCGATGATGCAGACGACGCTTTGTGTTTCAATCGTATTGCCAACTTTAGTAAAAGGAGGCTCATCTGGAGCTGGTCGTGTGTAGAAGGTTCCAACCATTGGCGAGGTGACAAAGAGATCTGTTGATTTTACAGAGGAGACTTTAGTGGTCTCTTCGTTAGCAAGAGGCGGAGCGTTTTCATGTTTTAAAAAGGCTGAACGCGTTTTGTGTTGAGCAGCCTCTTGTTTAAACAGAGAAGCTTCACTTGTTGCAAAGAGAGGCTCTTCACAAGTCATTAGTGATTGGGTATCTCTCTCAACTTCTACTTCAACCCCTTCTCGCTTGATTGAGACACGTTTTGTACCCGTGCGCTCCATTGCGGCCATTAGTTCTTTTAGCTGTTTTAGCTCCACGTCGCTTCTCCTCTACCTTAAACGCGCTGGATATATTCGTCTGTATGCGTATCTACTTTAACAATATCGCCAAGTTCAACAAAGCCTGGAACCTCGATACGAGCACCTGTTTCTAAAATAGCAATTTTAGAAGCACCGGCTACGTTGGCATGCTCGCGATCGCTTTCAAGCTTCACAACCATTAACTCTAAAAATTGGGGTAGCTCGACGGCAAAGACCTCATCGCCATAGAAAGAGGCAATTAGCTCGATTCCTTCTTTTAAATAGACGACTTTATCTCCAATCACATGTGACGGGATTAGCAATGTCTCAAGGGTGCGTCCATCTAAAAAGAGGTAATCTTTACCCTCTAGATAGAGAAACTCTAAAGGACGCTCTTCTAAAGAGATCTCTTGGATGCTTTGGTTGGGTTTAAAATTCTTTTCAACCAGGTTTTGATTGGAAAGATCGCGCAATTTCGCTTTGACAAAGGGAGTTCCTTTAGGAACAGTCACTTTGACTGCTGACTCTACGCGATAGAGTTTACCATCGATAGAAAGGGTTGTTCCTATGGTCAATTGATTTGCTGTTGCCATGTGGGCTCCGTGTTAACTCTCTTGGACATCTGCTTGTTTAAGCAGTTCGATTTTATGATGCATATCACCAGGGCCATGAAATAGATAAGATCCAGCAACTAATACATTAGCACCAGCTTCTACACATAGTTTGGCAGTCTCTTGATTAATTCCGCCATCAACTTGGATCGCAAAAGGCGGCTTTTTGATGGGGCTATCTTCTTCTAATGAAACTCCCCCTTCACGAATATTCAAGCGATCACAAACCTCTCGGGCAAAGCGAACCTTTTCCAATACTTCTGGCATAAAAGCTTGGCCGCCAAAGCCAGGATGCACTGTCATTAACAATAGAAGATCACACTGGTTGAGATAGCGAAGCATCATGGAAGAAGATGTTTCTGGACAAAAGGCCAGTCCGGCTTGCAGGTTGCATTTCCGAATATACTTAAGAGTCTCTTCTACCTCTTCCGTCGCTTCAAAATGAAACGTGATGCGATCAGCACCTGCTTCGGCAAAACGTTCGATATAATCGAAAGGATTATAGATCATCAGATGGACATCTAAAAAAAGGTCTGTCGAGCGATTAATCGCAGCAACAACTTGCGGCCCCATGGATAAGTTGGGGACAAAATGGCCATCCATGATGTCAATATGAATGGCATCGGCTCCTGCCTTTTCTGCTCGTCGCACCTCTTCTGCCAAATGGGCAAAATCGGCTGCTAGAATAGAAGGTGCCACCTTGATAGGGTTTTTAGAGGAACTCATAGGGCTTTCCCGATAGTTAAATCTAGACTTCTGTCTATCCATCATAAGGGATAAGAGTCGTTCCAAACAAGTGGTTTTACTCCGCCCACCTCGTGCCCATTGCTACCTCGTGCCCGTGTGCGTGCCCGTGCCCTTGCCCGAATAGAATACATAAAAATCCAAATTACTTTGTTTTGCCTTTACATTGGATTGTCTTACTCCAATGAACAGTAGACAATTTTGATTTATTTATTTTATTCGGGCACGGGCACGGGCACGCACACGGGCACGAGG
>CAZZJE010000302.1:0-3522 GCA_964654295.1 uncultured bacterium
CGAGAAAGAGGACGAGGCGGTTGTTGCGGTTGTCCATGACTTGGGCCCCCCAGCCCGCTTCGAGGCCAGCATAGAATCGCTCGCGGCAGCGGAAGCCCAACATTTCGCAAAGGCGTACCAAGGAGGTAAAGTGTCTTCGAGAGGAGCGGAAGGTGTGATGGTCATGATTGGCCCAGCCCAAGCCTAGGCGGTCTTGCCGATTTTTTTGGATCTGTCCGGCCATATTGCGGCTCTGCCAGTAGCGTCGCTCCAGGTCCATAACAATCCAGGCAGCGGCATCTTGGCCAACTAGATAGACGATCTCTTCGGCTGTGTGAAGGGCTAAACGCATCGCCTCATCTTCATTATCCAAATCACGGCAGCGTTGCGCCCAGAGTGACTCTCCCTCTAGATAACGCAGGGCATAATCACTCTCTTCATAAGTTGGTTCCATGGTACTGCTGCCACGCCGTTCAACGATCCAAAGGCTAACCTGTTGATCGCTCGAGATGCAGCAGCGACGAAAGCCGCTATAGGGCGTGCCTTCGATTTCGCATCCACCACCACCGCGGCAGAGGAGGAAATCCTCAATACGTTCGACCGACAATCCAACGGCAGTCACTCCTTCGCCCTCATCGCAGACAACTAAGCGTGGCATCTGGGCACCGGGATGGCTGAAGACTCGGTAGCGCGATGTCGTTTGATCTGAAGTAAAGCCGGCCTCTTCCATCTGCCGCCGTAGAGGTTCAGAGTTAGCGACGCGGATATGATCGAGCCAGTCAAAGAGACGCGTGCTCGTCCTCTTTTCCATCTGCTCCCCAAGATCTTTCAATTCTTGGTTTTTCTCGACCGCCTGATGCAATAGCTCTTCAATTAAAGCTTCAGCTTTAGGTTCACATTTCCATTGAAAATCGACTGGATCCATGATTGCTCCCTTCAGTAAAACTTATCTTTTTATTCGTCTGAAGGGAGATGCTGTCAATAAAAATTTGTAATAATTTAAATAGGCAGCTCTTCCAAACTCTTTAAAGATTGCAAAGATTGCTTTTCAAAATTCCAAATGGCTTTAGGCTGAAGTGCTTGACAAAGAGCAGCCAGATGCTCTCCAACCAAAATAAAATCGACCTCTTTAAGCGAAGCCAGCAGAGAGAGCATTTCATGCTCCACTCCAACACCTCTCACATGCAAGACCAGGTCATGCTCCTTTGGCTGAGACAATGTGCGGATTGCATTAAACAGCTCCGGCGTCCAGCCATCGGCTAAAGAGCAGCTAAGGACTATAAATGGATGGCTGCGTAGGGCAGCTCTCAGAGCGTAGAGATGCTCCTCATCAAAAACCTTTTGAGAGCTATCTTCTTCTAATAGGCGCCTAGCAAGTTCTGATAAAGTAATACGCGCGCATCCAAAACGCTCGACAGCCATTCCAGCAGCTACATTAGAGAGCTGAGTGGCAAGGTCTAGATGCAATCCGGAAGCAAGTGCTAAAGTGATGACAGCTAATACAGTATCGCCAGCGCCCGTCACATCGCGCACCTCTCGTATGGAAACGGGAAAATCTTGGCGTCCGCCGTCGCGATGGAAAAGAGAGATCCCCTCTTCAGAACGAGTCACCATTAAGGTATCGATAGAAACGCGCGATAAAATTCGGTTGGCTGCCTCCTGCAGATCAGCATCAAAGGCTAAGTCGGCAGCGGCATAGGTTTCGCCTAAGTTTGGCTTAACAAGGGTTGCACCGGCATAGCGAGAAAAATCAGAGCCTTTAGGGTCAACAATGACCGGAATTTCATGGGCGCGGGCAGCGCGTATAAGAGCTTGCAACAGTGTTGGAGAGAGCAGCCCTTTGCCATAGTCGGAAATAGAGACCACTTTAACACCCTCTAAGAGATCGGGGATAATATCCAAGATCTCTTTTTCTAGTGCCGCCGTCGTCGGTACAACTTTTTCATAATCCAACCGCACAATCTGCTGGGCATCGGCAATGACTCGCTCTTTTAGGGGAGTATGGTAGTCTTCCTGAACAAAGAGACCTTTTGTTTCTACTCCTTCAGATTCCAACGCCTCTTTTAAAATTTGGCCCGCTTCATCTTCTCCAATACGCCCAACAGCACGCACCTGAGCTCCCATGGAGACTAGGTTGAGAACGACGTTTCCTGCACCACCTGGCCGATGCTCCTGCCTCTGCACAGAGAGAACAGGCACGGGGGCTTCGGGAGATATCCGGCGCACCTTGCCGATGGTGTAGCGGTCTAGGATAAAGTCTCCAATGACTAAGATGCATTGGGAAGAGAGCTGACTAAAAGTTCCAGTAAGTTTTACCATCTTGTACCAGATAACAAATGATTGCGGACATAATCTTCTACACTTTGTTCTAATGGCATACAAGCGGCCGCGTCGCCTAACACTTGCTTAGTTTTATCCATCGTTGCACGTGTGTAATTTTGATACTTACCGATCAAATCGGCTGGCATTGGAATATACTCGATATTAGCTGGTTTTTCAATAGCGCGAAAAAGTGCGTTAGCCAATCGATTCCAACTATTTGCCTCGCCCGTTCCAATATTATAGAGCCCGCCGGCTTTATGATGTAAAAACGCGCAGGTCATGCGCACGGCATCTTTGACGTAGATGAAATCGCGCTTCTGCTCTCCATCTCCAAATTGAGCCGGATCATTCGACTGGAAGAGGCGAACAACACCTTCTTGCTGAATTTTAGGAAGCATATGCAAGATAGCCGAGGCCATGCGTCCCTTATGCCACTCGTTGGGGCCAAAGACATTGAAGTATTTGAGGCCAACGACATCCTTAAGGAGGCCTTGCTGTTTTATCCAGAGGTCAAAAAGCTGTTTGGAGTAGCCATACATATTTAGAGGCTTTAGCTGTTCAATCTCTGCCTCGTTATCCTCAAATCCGCAGCGACCATCTCCATATGTCGCTGCAGAGGAGGCATAGATAAAACGTTGGCCATGTGTCAACGCATAGTCGACTAGGTCGACGCTAAAGCGAAAATTGTTGTTGAGGAGGTAATCGGCATCGGTTTCAACAGTGCTTGAGCAAGCTCCCAAGTGAATAAAGGCCGAAATCTCCTTTTCTCGCCCTCTCAGCCACTCTTTTAATTCATAACGGGAGACGATTGTATGAAACGTTTTTCCAACTAGATTTTGCCATTTTTCTCCTTTTCCCAGGTCATCGACGATCACAATGGAAGAGTGGCCTTGATCATTCAAGTAGCGAATTAGGCAAGATCCAATAAACCCTGCGCCTCCAGTGACAACGATTGAAGGGGCGAGATCGCTTTTTTGTCTCATGCAATTTCTCCTTTTTGTCATTAACGCCAAGGAGCATAGGGGATGCAACGTTGCTAGGCAAGTGAAAAAGAGGGTGATGGCGCAGCACCGGCTCATGCGCGCAAGCTAGGGGAAGCGTCTACAAAATAAGCGATTGAGACTACTTCACAAGTCGAGATGAGCAAAAACGGCAACAAGTTGCCGCCTATAGTTTAGACGTTTTTTCCTTAAAAATTAAAAGACTTACCATGAAAAGGGC
>CAZZJE010000303.1:0-3521 GCA_964654295.1 uncultured bacterium
ACTTAGGTAATCGATAAAAGAGCTCGACCAGCGCCAAAACACCAATCAAAGCAAAGAAGATAAAAACAACCGGAGGAACCGTATAGCCGAGCGTTAAGGCTCCGAAGATGAGAAATTGCAAAAAAGTCATCAGCTTTCCAGCTAAAATCGCTCTCACGCGATATTTAGAAAGAAGATTAATCCACCAGAGATAGACTCCAAAAAGAATCACCGCGATATCGCGGCTCAACAGAGTCAATCCTTCCCACAACAGCAACTTTTGCTCCGACCAGAAGATAATTAAAATAATGGCGACAAACAATTTGTCCATAATGGGATCTAAGAGAGCTCCCAGTCGTGAACGCCATCCATAGCGGCGTGCTAAGAAACCATCGAGTCCATCGCTCATCATGGCTAAAAAGATAATCAAGAGTCGGCTAGATACAGAAGAAGTCACAAAAAAAAGGAGGGCTAGGGGCAAACGGCTGCAGGAGAGGATATTGGGCAAAGATGTCATGTTATTCCTATAAACGAATCAATTCGAGCATAACCTCTTGCAACTTAGTTTGCATCCTCTTTATGGGCTTTTTCATCTCTAAAACGCCACCACACAATAAATAAAGCAATGGAGATCGTCACAACGACGATTATGACTGCTACTTTCTCATAAGTATGAAAAACCTCTAGGAGTTGCTTAAAATTTGACCCTACTAAGTATCCGACCCAAATAAAGGTCTGGGTAGAGATAAGAGCTGCTAGAGAGTCCCTCACAACGAAATGTTTAAAGGGAAAGCGGCTGATGCCTGACGTGAGGAAGAGAGCATTGCGCAAGCCGCCCGGGCAAAAGCGTCCAACCAAAAAGGTAAAAATGCCAAAGCGTTCATAAAAGGCCTCTAAAGAGGCGATGCGTGAAGGGGTAATCAGCCAATTAAACCAGCGAATGCGGTAGAGCGCAGGTCCGATCAGATAGCCAATTCCATAAGCAGTCCAAGCGGCCAGGACGCTTCCCGTATAGAGCCAAATTGACATTTGCAACAGATGCCCCGGATAGCAGGTACTGCTAATTGCACCCCCACTCATGAGCAGAATATCTTCGCTAATAGGCAGGTTAAAAGCGGAAATAATTAAGAGCCCAAAGATGATGAGGTGAGCTTTGTCGGCATGTGCGCAAATCATTTCAAATAATTCCATAATGAAGCTCTCTTCTGTTTACTGTATGGTAATCAATATATTGAATATTCTAAAACCCTCCCCTTGGATGGATCGGTATAATAAGGAGCAATTGCAAAATCCATAAACACCTTTTGTTTTAAAACAACTCTAAATTTAGATTAAAATAATTTTAACATTAAAACAAACAGCATGAAGAGTTTTTGTTTTTGTTAAAACCGTTGATTTTGTGTTGCTATTAAGCGTGGTAAACGTTAGTTAAGTAAACTGTGTCAATATAAGTAGTTCATATTCAATCACTCTGTAAAAAGCGTTTCGATTACTTGATATTAGAAAGTAAGATTGGTATAGGTGTGACAGTTTAAAAAATTTAAAGGATGGGGAACGGCTATGACTGCCACAAAAGAAAAGAAACGTGAGCGTTCAACTCGAGCGGTATCAGAATCTCTTTCTATTGGACGCTATTTGCTAGACCGCTTGCAAGAGTATGGTGTGCAGCATATCTTTGGAGTTCCAGGTGACTATGTCTTACTCATGGATAAATTAATTGAAGAACATAGCATCAAATTTATTAATACAACGCGCGAGAATACCGCCGGCTATATGGCCGATGCCTACGCTCGTAGCCATGGCCTAGGTGTTGCCTGCATCACGTTTGGTGTGGGAATCAATATTGTGAATTCTATGGCCCAAGCCTTTGTGGAGAATTCCCCGGTCGTCATCATCTCAGGAGCTGCCGGAATCAAAGAATTTAATGCGCACCATCTGAGGCATCATCTAATCAACAGTATCCCAGGGATCGGGGGAGATAATACCCAATTAGAGCTTTTTAGACCGTTAACTGTCGACCAAGCGGTGTTGCGAGACCCTAAGACAGCCGCAGCTGAAATCGATCGCGTTTTAGCCGCTTGCGTTTGCTACAGTAAGCCAGTCTATATCGAGCTGCCTCGAGACATGATTGAAGCGCCCATTGAACTCAATGAGCATGAAAATGCATTTAAACAGCCAAAAAGTGATCCAGAGGCCTTAAGAGAGGCTTTAGAAGAGGTTGAAAAGATCCTAAAAGAGAGTCATCATCCTATCATTTGGGCTGGACATGAGCTGCATCGCTTCCGGTTAACCGAGCAGCTACTACGTTTCGCAGAGGCCTATCGCATTCCTATTGCCTCCACACTCCTTGGAAAAACGGTCATCAGCGAATTTCATCCTCTATTTATTGGAATTTACCAAGGGGCGATGGGCGCTCCAGAGGTCACTAACTTTGTAGACGAATGCGACTGCATGATTGGCTTAGGAGCTCTTTTAACGGATACAAATACGGGGATTTTTACAGCTAAACTGGATCAAGCCAGACAAATTTGGGCTTCTAACCACTCACTAAAAATTGGCCATCACCACTATCCCCATGTCACCTTTCGCGATTTTTTGAATGGCTTAGCGAACATGCATCTCAGCCTACGCTTCCGAGGTGAATATCCGGCCTGTATTGACCGCTTGCCGCATCACTATCATCCAGCCGGAAAAGCGAAGAAGATGAGTGTTCATCGGCTCTTTGATTCGCTGCAACATCATCTAAAACCCGAGCATATCGTGATCGCAGATGTCGGCGATAGCCTGTTTGGCGGGTCTGACTTGATCTTGGAAAAAGATTCGTTTTACGCATCGGCTTACTTTGGAACATTAGGCTTTGCAATTCCTGCCGCGGTTGCTATCCAGCTAGCGACGCCCAAGCGCCGTCCTGTCATTTTAGTGGGTGATGGTGCTTTTCAGATGACTTGTACAGAGCTTGCTGTCGCCGTATGGAACAAGCTCGATCCGATTGTCATTGTCTTAAATAACCATGGCTATGGAACAGAGAGGCCGCTCTTAGAAGGGGCTTATAACGATATTCTGGATTGGAACTATGCCGAAATTCCTAAGCTATTAAACGGAGGACGTGGAATCCAAGTAACCACGGAAGAGGAATTCGACCGAGCTTTTGAAGAGGCGATTAAGCAGCGCGGACAGTTCTGCTTGATCGAAGTCGAGCTCGATAAGCTCGATTTTTCGCCTGCTCTAAAGAGGCTAGGAGAATTATCGCAGCAGAAAAGAAAAGATGTTTAACAAGGATGCTTAAAAGGATGATCCGCTCCGCTTGAATTTTTTTAAGAATAAATAACTAAAAACTCGAGTTGTCATAAACGATCTAAAAACGATAAAAAGATATAACGATTTAACGATAAGCGGCTTATGGATTAAGTCAACTATTTCAATTAGTTTGTCGTTAAATTGTTATATCTTTTTTAAATAAAAATATTGCGTTTCGGTTCACTGGCATTTTTTTTGCTGGTTATAGTTTGTTAGCTATTACCGGAGAAACAATTATGCCTTCT
>CAZZJE010000304.1:0-3520 GCA_964654295.1 uncultured bacterium
TCAAAATTACGTGGCCTATCCAGACCTAGTTACAATTTTTACGGGAAATGAGGTTAAAATGTCATGATGGATAGAGGGGAGAAGAGGATTACTCATGGCAGATTCGGATTCGGCGAGAATCGCATACATGAAGCTCATTTCATTGATAGCTGAACGGGCACCAGAGCCAGAAGCAGGGTCAGTTGTACTGCTTGAATCACCTGTAAGATAGAACCGGCTATCCCCTCTTTTTACAAACTTCTCTTTACTTTCCGTAACACGTACGGGGACAACATCTGTCCTCTGGTAGTGTTTATAGTCTATCGAATTTTTACTCCCTAGAATACCCATGGCTAAATTCATAAATTGCCTATAATTTTTTGCCGGATCTTGATGCATTTCTAGGGAGAGTTTTTCAAATTTCTCTAGGGTCTTGCGATGTTTAGCTAGCATTTTTTTAAATTCTAAAACCTTTTTAGGGTCAGCAGAGGGAGGAAAAGTTGTTTCGGCTAATCTAAAAAGATGCTCAATCTTATTTTTCCACTCTATAGGACGATAGTGAATCAACTTTTGTACCATACGAGGATGTAGACCTCTTAATTCTTGGATAAGCAGTTGATGAGACTCCCCTTCTAACCCTTCTAGCTCCTGTATTGCTTGTGTACGCCAGATATCAAAAGAGGAGATAGCCGCATCTCTAGAGGATTCCAGCTCTTTGATTTTAGCCTCTTCCTCTTTATTTAAAGTTGTGTAGAGATAATCGATTTCATGAGCATTTAAGAGAAGGATTCCTCTTTTCATGCTTTTAAAAAAAATATCGACACGATCTTCATCTCGACTGGCAAAAAGGGATTGGAAGCCGATACGGGTGGCGGTTTTAAAGAAGCCGGGTAAACCTTTGAAGAGATAGGTCGTGTTTTTTACAGTACGTGCAACTTGATGAGAGTCTGGTTTTTCAAAGAAAGAGAAAGAAATATAGGAGGTTTTAGACTTATTTCTTACTTCAACACCTAATAGATCTCTCGTAGTCGAATGGGCCCCCTCAGCGACAATTACCTTCTTATAGTTCCGCTCTTCATTCATTCTAGTATGAGGATTATAGATCATGAGTTGAGTTTGCTGATCTGTGGAGTTGATCGCTTTTATAGTAAAACCGGTTTGAATTGGGTTAAACCCGACTAATTGAGTCAGCTGATCTCTCATTGCTAGCTGCAAATCTTTAATTCTTACCTCTAAAACTCCCTTATCTATCCTGTCTAAATTAGCTTGATTCCCTTCTAGTAGGCGATCTGTCACACCGAAAAAATTTAAAATTTTGACATCGGAAGAGACTGCTAGACTGGATCCTTTTAAGGTCTCTAAGTAGCTAGGGTCCTCCTCTTTACCTAAAGCAATGATATTTTCTCTTTCAGGCTCTCCCCTCTGCTCAATGATGTCAAATGGTAATCCTTGAGCAGCGCACATTAGACTGCATGTTAAGCCGCCTACACCAGCCCCCGAAATCAGGATAGGATCGCTACTTCCATTAGGATGTGCAAGAGCATAGTCTCGCATGGCTTTTAGCCCTTCCAGTTTAGCTTCCTGATTAAAAAGGGAGAATGGCTTATTTTGAGAGTCTTTAGGGTTATCAATGATTTGCAGGAGATGGGGCATGTAGACATGCAACTTCGAAGTCTTTATCTGGTTTTCAGCTCTGGATGACTCTTGGGAATCAAGTTCTGCTTCTGTCGAAACGAAATAAATAACTAGTAGTGGCTCGAAGGGGTTTTCAACGATTTGCTTATACTTAACATAAACTCTCTGTTTTTCTTGATCGGTTGTGGCCCTTTTAGCCTCCTCTTCCAACTGGTTTAAAAGATATTTTTTCTTCTCCCAGCTATATAAAATTTTAGATTCCAAGTTTTCGACTAGATTGACAACATGTTGCATATCTTCCGACGTCTTGGTTTGAGAAACCGCTATCATCTCTCCATAGATAGCCTGCAGACAGCCATTAAATAGATAGAGAGATTCGACTGATAGGTTGTTGAAGATAAGGGCTGGGTCCGGTCTCTCTTTACCTAACTCGTCGTCTCCCTTTCCCATCTTATATTGGAAAATTTCAGCAAAAAGTCTTGCTTCTCCTGGGCTAAACAGTTGCATCAAAGAGAGCATAGAGGCGTAGGCTTCTGAGTTAGTCGTATCAGATAAATTAGATTTAAATGTTTTCCACTCTTGTAAATATTTCGAAATTTCAGGATCTTTTGCACTTAAATAAGCGTTAACATCTCCATGGTAAAACTTTGCTCGATCCAGTGATTCAAAACCTTTTTCCGCTAACTTTTTATTGACTTGGGCTTCTATTTCTTCCAGGCTATGGGTATTCAAAAACTGGATAATATTTCCTATATTTTCACCAAATACCTCGGTTAATAGAGGATAACAGTGGTAAATAGATCGACCATTAATAGAAAATAAAAAACTCTGGTTATTTTCATCCAGCAGCAACATTTTCAATTTAACGATTAGAAGAGCTGTTTCTGGAGTTAAAGAGAGCACCTTTTCTGGATCTTCAGCCGCAGAGTGTAGCTCTTCTAAACTCTCAATTTCCGATTGCAGAATAGAGTTTCTACTCTCAATCATTTTATCGGTAACATGGGCAATTTCTCTAATTTCTTGAAGGGCAGGATTATTTAGATTAGCAAGCGCCCTTAAACCAGCCATTTCATCTTCATTGATTGCGCGATTTTTAAAATGGAAGGCGTTAATCGTCGCTTCTAAATTAATGCTCATTTTTTTGCCGTGAGCATTTAGGCAGCTATTTTGAAAGCCATGGAGAGTCTCGCTAGGCTGGGCTTGGCTAGAGAGTTGATCACTGACTTGTTTGTTTTTAATCAAATTAATTTTTCGCTCTAATTGACCATTTAATTCCGAGGCTCGGTTCATCAGTTTTACAATTTGCTCTTTGCTGCCCTTCATTTTAGGGGTGTGGGTCGTGCGGCTGTTTGATAAAGTCTCAACTCTTTGAAAGACTAGTTCCGTATAATTTTTTAATTGATCTGTTATAACCTTTAAATTTCTTAACTTCTCACTGTCATGCTCCGTTTTGAACTCACGATTAACCAATTTTAGCGCTCTCTGGCATCTGGAGTTAAGTTCGTTTAATTCATCTAATCCCATGTTGTTTAAATCAGATGAGTTCAAACTAGCACAATAGCTATTCAACAAACTTAAAACAGCAATATTTGAAGCTTCCATGCTTTAATTATAATAATTTTATTTATTTATTAACTAACAAACAAAAAAAATTATTAACTAACTAAAACCAAAGAAGATTATAATAACAGCAGCGATAAAATTAAGGTGTCAGCGTTTAAAGTGTCATGCTTTGCTCATCTGCAAAATTAAGAAAAGAGACGACAAAACAGAGTCATTTTATTAAGAGTAATTACGATTTCTGTAACGCTTTTATAGCCTGCGCTTGTTTTGCAAGTGAAACTTACAAATCTACAGGCTAAAGCCTGTAGAACAAGCGCAGGCTAAAGAGGTAATTGCAAAATTC
>CAZZJE010000305.1:0-3508 GCA_964654295.1 uncultured bacterium
TAAATTTCCTCCGTGTAACTTGAATTTTGCAATTACCTCTAAAGCCTACGCTACGAATGACTTGTGACTATTTTAATATTATCTCCAGAGCGTCTAAGACAGCTTTTTGATAATCTTGAAAGCCCTCATGTAAATCTTTTTTAGTGACAGCATAAGGAATATCGGGTGATACACCAACGCTTTCGATCGGTTGATTATTTAAGCGCCATAAAACGGAGCCTGTATATGTAAATCCAGAGACACCAAACCAGGTTTGGTGGGCTGCTCTTTTTACATAACCACCCGCTCCTGCGGTCTTTGCTCCAAAGAGGGTTGCGCGCTTATTATCTTGCAACAAGGCAGGCATTACGTCAGCACAGGAGGCATCATTTTCATTAATGAGCATCAAAATAGGCTTTGTATAGCGGCTAGTGGCATGCGGTTGAATATATTCGATCCCTAAAATTAAATAGGGTTTTGCTTTGTCTTTACCTTCTGCCCACTCGCCTCTTTGAAAGTCTAAATAGTTGATTAAGCTACGGTGAAAGCTTGAGGTGATCGGAAAGCCATCAATCGTAACCTCCTCTTCATTATCTTGAATTAATTCATCAAAAGAGATTCCAAGCTCTTCTGCTTGCTGAGCTAAACCGTCCAGATCTTGAACAAGCTGCTGGATCCCTTCAATCCGTTCATAAGTCAACATCTCTTCTTCCTTGAAATTTCTTAGAGGACGGTCGGTCAAAGTGGATGCCAAAGCATAGAGATAAAAGAGTGATCCTCCCGAATTATCGCGTTGATCAATAATTAAGGCTTCGCTTGTTTTATTAAAAAATGCCATTAAAAGAGCAAAATGTTCGGCACAATGTTCGGTATCTTCGGGAAGATAGGTTGGAAGCTTGATATAGGCGATTTTTCTTCCGGTTGCAGTGACGCAGACATATCCATCAAATTCCCATTCGGGACCTGTTCTCCATAAAATTCGGCCAAAATCAGATGCCCCTTCATCGCCTCCTCTTGCACCCTTCTGCTTATTTAAAGAGGGGTGAATTGAAGAAAAGAGAGTCGGCTGAAAGTGTTTGGAAGCCTCAATCCAATGTTTCATCTGCTTAGGCAATTGTGTGGAAAGTGTCTGATAAGATTGAGTGACCGCCTCTGCCTCAGGCAAGAGCATCTGGCTGCGCTCTTTAATCACTTTCCAACGGTCGGATCTATTTTTGGAATCCATTTTCCGAGGTAGATAGCTATCGGGTAGCGCCGTCCAAGCCTTTTGAATGGTTTCAACAGGAGCTGCTGGATCGTCTAGGGATTTAACAGTAAAAGAGATGGTTTCGCCGTCCGAAGGCATCGATAACCCTAAGGAACCTGGCCGAAAAGGAAAAAACATGAGTGCTCTCTGATTAGTTGTAGGAGTCACCTCCATTGCAAGCTCATTGGCAATAAAACCTTCAAGATACTCTTTTACAGGGATTTCATCGATGGCAAGAAGTTCATATGTTTTGACATCTCCCCCTCTTTCTCCCGTTTTATCAAATAGAGCTTCTGCATCAACTAAAAAATATTGCTCTTCTGCATTTTGTAAAAAGATGGGCAAAATAGCGCAGGCGTTAGAGTAGAAGCTAACATGCACGTGATGGTCATTGCTGCTTTTAATCAGTTTTCGCAACTCAGATTGAAACTCACGGTTGCTGATATGGGGGTTGGATTGGATAAAAGAAATGAGCTGATCGACTAAAGGCTGCATCTCCCATCCATACTGCTCTTTTTTTAGCTCTGCGGGAGCATAGAGGAGAGAAAAGGTGCGATGAATCGTTTGCACCTCATCCATCATTTTCTTTTGCCGAGCTGTTTGCGTAGGGTAGTTAGCGTCAATTGATGCTAACGGGCTGGTGATTAGAGTAACTAGTATGGCAAAGAAAGATAAAATTCTCATTAGATTCACTTTTATTAGATTATTAGAGGCCAATTTGTATCACTAAACAGTTTGATTTTGAGCTAATGTTCCCAGGTAAGTGGGCTTGAAAGGTTGAAGAGCTTGTATCCCAACGAATGTGATTAAAGGATGTGACTTCGTTTTCATGAAAAAGATCTGCCAAGCTATATGGCTTTTTATCTAAATAGACAACTGTTTTTGGGTTGAGTTTGAACTCCAATGAGCCTGCAGGGTCACGGATAAGTAGAGGCAGACTTTTTGACTGAAACTCCCACATCGTATTGGCTGCTATGGCATGCGATGTATCAGAAATTGTCATTGTTCGGCCATCAGGCAAGTAGTAAGAATAGAGACAAACGCCGCCTCTTTGGACCACCTCTCCTCCCGAAATGGCTAGCTTAACGATCACTCCTTCCAACGCCTGATAATCATGAAGCACCTCATCCAAATCTTGCTGATACCCTTCTATAACCTGATGTGCCTGCTCAAGCCAGGTCCGATAACCGAATATTTGTTTTAGATGGTCGATCCGCTTGGAAGACTCTTCGCATTTTGAAGGAAAATGTTCTTCTAAAATAGAAAATAGGGACTCTCCAGCAGCAACACGCTCTTTCCATTCAGGGATTTCAAAGCCATCTAAAGCCATTGCTAACAAGCATCCTACTGCATAGTGGCGCGATTTGACAGCATTTTCCAAGATCTCATCGTCAATCTTAGAGCGATGAAAAGCATTTTGCAATCGATAGTAAGGTTGCACGCCTGAAAGGGTGTCAACTGAAAACATGGTAGTCATCGCCACATAATCAGCTAGACCCTCTATCCGCTGCTGATGATCCTCCCAAATAATGGATGCAGGCTTTAATAGCTCTCTCCGAAGCTTCATCATAATGACGATATCTTGCCAATAAATTTTTTTGCGCTCAGGAGAAAGTTTGGCGTCGTGTAGGGCTTTTAAACCATCTGAAAGAAGCATCTCTTCAACTTGCATCAGTGCTAAATTTTCTAAGTTAAAGAGGTCGCTATAATCCTCTTTTGGCATCTCAAAATTTTTAAAAGAAGCTTGCTGATAGTTGTGAAAACGTTCATGAATAAATGTATGGAAGGGAAGCAGCGGATCTTCTACTGATTTTTCAAAGCGAAAGACATAGGCTTTATGGCCTGCTAAGGGAAAATTTTGATGTAACTGCAATTTTTTGACGCCCCAGGGATCATGATCGAAGAAAAGGACAGGAGTTTCATTAATCGTGATCAAATTGCCATGGTTTTGAAAGATGATTTGCGAAGGTGGAGAGAAGAGATAGAAGTGGTCGCCATCAAAGGTAATTAGGATAGGATCTTCTTGTAAATTAAAACCTTCCCAGGGTGAGTTAGCATCATCTTTGGTCGAGCTGACACGAATAACTTTTTCAATGACTCTGAGAGCTTCGATCTCCTCGGTTGTAGGTTTTTCTTTAGCATTTTTGGTTAAAGAAAAGGCATAATTGGCATGATTCTTAAAAATCTCTTTTGAACTTAAGAGAGTCGCAGCACAAATAAGAAGTAAAGTAATTATCGTAAAGACCTGTTTCCAGCGCCTTGAAAAAAAAGAATTGATAAACA
>CAZZJE010000306.1:0-837 GCA_964654295.1 uncultured bacterium
GAATTGTCTTTAAATCAATCAAGGAGTGCTTGAAGAGTTGGATAAGTATCACACCTATCGCACCAGTTAGATAAGGGCATGGAAATTGTTCTACAGAATTTAATGTGACTCTTTCAACTTCCTCTTTTTTCAAAAGGTTACTTTCAATAAGTTCCATTAAAAATTCTTCCGCATCTTCTTGAAAGAATTTGAATAAATTTATTTGTCGTAGAGCTATTGAAAAGGCAAAAGATGGTGATAATTGTTGTTTCTGAAGAAGAGTTTGAATAAAAGGAAAAGGATTGGGCGTCTCTTCATTTTGGAAGCGATTGTTGTAAAATTCCTGAAGAATTTCTAATGTTTCTGTTAAAAACTGGCCTTTTTGATTGAGAGCAGTCAGAAGTTCAAAGGTATGGCGATGTCCGCCATGTTGCCGTGCTAGCTCCAACGTTGCGTTGTAAGCGACTCCTTGGCTAGTAAGAGCCATGCAGAGTCTTGAAGCGAGTGGGATATGGGTCTTTTTCAACTCCTCTACTAATTTCATGGCTTCTTCATAAGCCATCCCTTGATTAACATAAGCAACTAAAATGTTGACGTAAGCTTCTGGATGACTCTCCTTAAGTTCTTTTGCTAAGGTGATGGCTTCACTGTAAAGCTCTAGGGGATATTTCTTGACGAGCTCTGCAAGCAAACCAGCCATAAAGGTTTTGGCATAAAGATTCTTTTTTTTCATCGTTATAGAAGCGATAAGGCCTTTTTTATCGTTCCACATTTCAAGAGAGATGTCATCTGCCAGTAGTTGATGTAAGCTTTGATTTGAATTTTCAAAACTTCTGTCTCGCATGAGTTCGTAAATTT
>CAZZJE010000306.1:847-3484 GCA_964654295.1 uncultured bacterium
TCTAATGCACTCTAGATCGGATAACTGCCAGGTGACATCGATGAGATCTTTACGATGGATCAGCCTTTCTAAAGGTTGAATCCCTAGATGATGCAGGTATTGTAAGAAAAGCTCGATATTTGGCCAGCGAGCTCTACCTTGGCCAAGCATTTGTACTGAGAGCTTTTGGCTATTTTCTTGTAAGTGTAGCTGACAAGTGCTGCTATGGTTTCTTAAGGTGATGTTGTAGCGAAAGGTTAGTTCATCGCCAACTTGCTCGGTACCAATATGCTGAATGGCAGGGATTTTATTAAGTTCTGCTATTGCTTGACTTGCAATGGGTAAGTCAAGAATGTCTAAATAGGGAAGATTTTCTTTATGAAGAGCGCTCATGCAGACAATCAAGTTCTGGTGAATGAGTGTAAATAGATCTTCGAGAGTCTCTGGATAGTGTCTACTGAATAGGGCTGCACTACCTAATAAAGCAGGAGGAACCACAAAATTAGGTGAAGGCTGTAGCAATCGTGTTTCTTCTGGAAACTGATAAATCTTTTCTAATTGAGCATTAAATGCAGCCAGGTAGCCTTTAACCGTTTCCAATACACGCATATGGCGATCTTCAATCAAATTAGAACCGATGGCATGCATGAGGCGGTAATAAGGTCTGAGAGCTTCTTTGAATTCTTTAATTTTACTTTCTGCTGTTCGTTTTGGATCAGCTTTAATTGCTTTTAAGACTTTGTCGTAATAATCAACTGCTTGAAAGAGTGGTTGTAAAGCGATCATTCGAGCTAAAGAACTACTCTGTTTAAATGCATGAATGAACTCATCTGATCCATAATAATCTAATAGACGCGCTGATCCTCTTGTCGCCTGTGGCAGCTGTTTAATAAAGCAGATAGACTCTTCGTCAAGCTCTTTAATAAGCTCTAAAAGCAGCTCTTTAGCTGAGGTGTAGTTAGGCTTAAAATAGAAGGTCAGCCATAGTGAGCGTTTATCGCCTAAGAGATTGAGCATTTCCAAAAGCTGCTTCTTCTCTTCGTATGGTTCGATCTCTTTTAAGAAGCCGATCCAACTATCTTGAATAGCCGGAGAGAGAGCCGAAATGGCAACTTCGCCAGCCATATCGGCTCTACCAATAGCAGACTGTTCGTATGCGAGCGTCTTATCTAAGAGATTAGACAGACTTAAAACAGAAAAGTTAGTCTCTGTTAAAAGTACTTTCAAAGCTTTAACATAAAAGAGGATTTCAAGGCGCTGTCTCCGCTCAAAAGCAGCTTTAAGCTCAGCTAAAGTACTATCAACTAAACTTTGCATCTTCTGAGCTGGCTCAGCATAAGCTTTGGCTATACAGACTTTTTTCTTAAATGCATCTAAGATTGGGTTGAGTTGCGCAAGCGCTTCTAACGCCAATTCAGTTGTCTGCGCAGCTTTAACCTGTTTAATGATTTCTATCACTTGCGGAACATTTTTAGTGGTTACTTTAGGCAACCATCCTGACGAAAATTCAATAGGAGCAGGATGTTCGATGTAACCTTCTTTAAATTTAAAATTTTCCGGCTGTCCAATGGCAACCACACCTTGCTGAGGACATATAGCCATTTTTTCATCGGCAGATGGCAAGGTGATCTCTTCGCGACTATAAAAGCAGGGGATCTCTCGCTCACTAAAATTAACGACAGGATGCGTATTGGCAGGCTCATCTTGGCTAATAATGACCAGTTTATAATCGCCGATTTGAGCATCTTCAAGATTGTCGACACAAAGAAGTTCGCTCGGGTTTTCAAGTGTAAAAGCTGCATAGTGACCAGGCACGACAACTTTTAAGGTTTTGACATGGGTAATCTGAGACTCATCGAGATCTAAATAGAGAGGATTACTTAAAGAGCGGTTGACGGGACGTGCTTGCACCAGATAGATGCTATCATTTTGGATGACCAACTCTATATCAGTTGCTTGTCCATAATGCTGCTCGACTACTTCAGCAACTTTGTAGAGGCGCTGGATCGTCTGTTCGCTAAGAGCGGGCTTCTGTACCAGTTCTGGAGGGTTAAGAACCACTTCGAGTTTATCATTGATGGGAGCCAAACGTTCTGGTTTAGGCGTGTGGTGATGGATTAGATAAAGATTATCAGACTGACCTTTGAGGACGTAGAGAGTATCAGTAGAGATACCCTGATTGCCAACCACCCCTTCACCATGTCCATATGAGGCACTAATCCGGGTAATACGAAAATTCTGGCCTTGGACATAGAGAGGCTCGTTAGTAAACATCACTGCAGAGATGGGAACCTGTGTTGGATCGCACTGGCCACCCATAGGTTCACCGACTAATTCTTGGACTAAAAGAGAGAGATGCAACTGGGCAAAGGGATTGATTCCTCGCTGGATTTGAGCTTCTAAAGAGCGCCTTTCAAAATAAGAACCTAGAACCTCGCCCATGCCTGAATTGACTTCGGTAGAGCGCTTATAGCTTAAAGTCAAATTGTTTCCAGCTCCAGCTCTGTTTTCACCATCCTCAGCTCCCGAACTACGCACCATCCAATAGACATGGGGACTGAGATTCCACTTGCTTGCAAAATCTTCTTGAGAGAAAGTTTGAGCTAATTCAGCGCGGATTTTTGCTAAAAGATCGGCAACTTCGGGGAGATCAAGAAA
>CAZZJE010000307.1:0-3257 GCA_964654295.1 uncultured bacterium
ATTGGGCCTCATAAGACAACAATTTTGCAATTACCTCTAAAGCCTACGCTACATCAAATCACTTCTAATCCAACGGCAAATAGACAGCTGCAAAAGTAGGCTCTTCTCCCTCTCGATTTGTCTCCAATCGCCCCTGATGAATCTCTACTACTGATTTAACAATGGCAAAACCAACACTTAAGCGTTTTGAAGTATCTGCCGTCTCTGTCGAATCAAAGATAAGGGGCAGAGACTCTGTCGGTAAAATAGTGTTAAAGGGCTTTACAGTAATCTTATACTCATTTTCCAGAACATCAATAGCCAATGTAATCGGCTTTCCAGCATTATGTTCAATGGCATTCATTAATAAGTTAATGAGAGCAAGCTTCATCAAATCAAAGTCAAAAGGGAGGAGGGGACAATTAGCTGGGATCACTTTTTTAACCATCCCAGGCTTAGTGAAGAGATTAATCTCATAGAGACAGGTGTCAACCAGTTTAGAGATATTACTCTTTTGCATATGCAAGCGTACGACACCTGACTGTAGCTCCGATAGCAGCATCATGTCGTCGACAATCTTTTTCAAACGCAAAGCTGCTCGCTCAACTTTTTTCAGCTCCTCTTTTTCATTGGAAGCCATTTCGACAGCTTGTAACTTATTTTGTGCAGTAATAATTTCATCGAGAGGAACGTAAAAATTTCTGGAAAGAGAGTGAAAGATTGCTTGATGGATCTTTTCAATCTGCCTTGCATAATCTTGCGTGCTCACTCTCTGATTAAAAAGATACCTTTCTAAAAAGATTCCAAGCTGTTGTGACACTGTCAACAAGAAATTAAGCTCTTCCATCGATAGAGGACGAGGGTTTCTAGGAAGATAAACTAAAACGCCGACTGGACTTTGCAAGAATTTGATTGGAACGTAGAGTGCTTCAGCCGAAGGCAATGTATCTGTCGACCAGCCTCCCACCTTTCCATTTTGAAAGACCCAACGCGCAGCGGCCTTCTCTTTGTCACTTTCCAATAGCTTTAGGGAGCTGTCTAAGATCAGTTGATCATCGGAACCTTTTACAAGGATGTCAAAGATACCCGGAAAAATCATTTGAAGGCGTGAAGTGACGTTGGATTTCAGCGTAGCGATATTAGCTGCACTGGCGATTCCCTTTTCAATCTCATACAGATACTCCATTTTCTCTTCTCGCAAATGCAAAAAGCGATCTTGCTGGCGGATGCGAGAAGTCAAAAATCCAATTGTAATGGCTGTACATAGATAGACAAGCAGCATGATAAAGTCTTCTAACCTACCAAAAGAGAAAGCAAAAGGCGGAGGAACGAGGAGGTAGTTCCAGGAGACAGCGCTTAAGATTCCAGCTAAGAAGATTGGGCCTCGTCCGATAAAAAATCCGAGGACCAGGATGGCAAAGAGAAAAACAAATCCAACAGCTTTGTAACCTATCCAGGGGCTTAGAGATAGACCTAATAGGGTTAAAATTAGAACTGTACAGCCAGCAATTAAATAATCTGTCCAGGGACTCTTATTTTTAACCTTTAAAAATGACTTCTGATAGACAGCCGAGACCTTATCTTGGCGTAAGAGGATGATATCGATGTTTTTGTTTTCGTTTTCTAAACGTTCAATGAAATCTTCATGGAACCAATTAAAAAATGAGCGCTTCTTTTTAGGAGGTCTTCCAATGACAAGACGGGTGACTTCATGCTGCGTTGCTACGCGTTGTAACGCTGCTGCAATATTTAAATCATGGGTAGTGATCACCTCAGCTCCCAGATCTCTAGCTAGGTCCAAATGCTGCTTAAGTCGTGTCTGCTCCACATCACTCAAAGCAACTCCCGTATCGACATAGACAGCTATCCACGGGGCATCTAACTCAAAGGCTAGGCGCCTGGCGGCCCGAATAATTCCTTGAGAAGAGGGGCTATAGCTGAGTGCGACCATCAAACGCTCCCGTGTCTTCCATCCCCGCCCTGGCCGGGAAAAGGTGTGGAGATCATGCTCAACCTTTTCGGCTGTCAAACGCAAGGCAATTTCACGTAGAGCTGTCAAGATCTCTTCTCTAAAGAAATTTTGAGCAGCCAAAATCGACTGGTTTCCCAAATAGACCTTTCCCTCCTTTAAACGCCTTAACAGCTCTTCAGGAGGAATATCAACAAGTTCAATGGCAGTCGCTCTTTCTAAGACGATGTCGGGAACAGTCTCTCGAATTTGTATGCCAGTGATGCCTTCTACTAGCTCTTTACGGCTTTCGATATGTTGGACATTCAATGTTGTGTAGACATCTATTCCAGCGTTTAAAATCTCCAAGACATCTTGCCAACGCTTAGCATGCTTAGCTCCGGGAACATTGGTATGGGCTAACTCATCGACTAAGACAAGCTGCGGTTTTATGTCTAAAATAGTCTCTAAGTCAAACTCCTCAAATACCGTCTCTTTGTATTTGATCCATTTCTCCGGGATAACCTTTAATCCTTCTAATAAAGCTTCGGTCTCTTTGCGGCCATGTGTGTTAATCGTACCAACGACGACATCCACCCCCTCTCGAGCTCTCCTTTGGGCCTCTTCTAGCATCGCATAAGTTTTTCCAACGCCTGCCGACATCCCAAAAAAAATCTTAAGCTTTCCCTGGCTTCCCCGCCGCTCTTCCTCTTGAATAGCTTTTAAAAGGCTATCTGGGTCTGGTTTTTCCTCTTCCATTAGCTTTTCTCTGGTGGATATTGACGATCTAATTCTAAATTAAGTTTGAGTACATTGATGGTAATGGGCCCCAAAAATCCCCATTGTGGTCCATCTGCAGCTTCATAAACCATTCTTTCCAAGTCTTCTTGTTCACTGCTACCTAGCTGCCGTGCCTGTAAAATGCGAGGAATTTGGATCAGGGCAGCTTTTAGGGAGATATGCGGGTCTAGGCCGCTTCCAGAAGTATAAAGCAGGTCAACGGGATAGTCGGTCGGAATAAAAAATCTTGGGAAATACCAGTCGCTTCGGTCTAATACTTTGTTCTGCAGCTCTAAGCTTGTCTGCGACAGGTTGCTCGCTCCCGAAGGCATCGGGTTGTAGTCAACAGCTGACGGTCTTGGCCAAAAATAGGCTCGCCTGCTGAATAGCTGTCCAATTAACTCAGATCCTACAACCTTTTGGCCTGAATAGATCAAGCTTCCATTCGCTCTATAAGAGAACAGGAGCTGGCTGATCCCAAAAACAATCAAAGGATAAAAGAGTCCTAATAGCAAGGTAAAGAGGAGAAAAAGATTAAGAGTGCTTCGCC
>CAZZJE010000307.1:3267-3482 GCA_964654295.1 uncultured bacterium
TGCTCATTTATATCTCTCAAGGTAGAAGACCAAGGGCATTGACGATTAGATCAATGAGTTTAATTCCCACAAAAGGAATCAGCAACCCTCCTATCCCATAAACGGATAGATTGTAACGCAGCAGCTTATCCGCTGACATCGGCCGATAAGGAACACCATTTAATGCCAAAGGAATGAGAAACATAATGATAAGGGCATTAAAGATGACCGCGCTT
>CAZZJE010000308.1:0-3474 GCA_964654295.1 uncultured bacterium
CTGGGGTCGTATAATGAATTAAATAGAGTGAGGCTAGGGCAGTACGAATTTCAATAAACTCCTCTATAATTTCACGATTATTTCTAAATTTTTGGCCAGTTCCTGATTCAATCGCTTTACCTAAAGCATCTAAATCATTTAGAAATAGCTCAATATGTTGAAAATAGGGGCTCTCCTCCATTTTCTTAAGGAAAGCTTGGCATCGGAGAAAGTAGATTGAGAGATCCTTAAAAACAGAGACTCCCAACCCAGCAAAATAGCACTTGTTGCTATCGGCTTTAACAAACAAACGAGTTCTATGTAATATTTCCTCGTTTGAAAAAGATGAGTTTGCGATAAGCTCTTTAAAATAAAAAAGCTTAGCCTTTTTCTTGATGGGGGAATCAAACTTATTTACTAAATAGAGAATTTCTTGATTGGAGTTTTGATAAGTCTGCCTAATTTTTTCTGCTCGTTGATAAGAGGCTGGAAGAGTTGGTCCAAATAAATAGTCTTTAATGTTATTAAGAGATTTTAGGCACTTATCAAGATGGTCCATGAAAATTTCATGTGTCTCACGATAAGTTTGCTGCGATTCTTCTTCACGATTTGCTTGTTGACAGGCTAATAGATACCCAATCAAATAATATTTAAGATTTTTAAGAGACTCTTCGCCTTTATTTGCAAGTCCAACCTGTCTATTATAGCGATAATTTAACATAATCGCGACTAAAGCATCATCTGTGTATTTATCATGCGTTAGATTCCAAAGAGTCATATAGGTAGGATAAGCTTGAAATAGCCATAAGGGAGGAAAAGCGCCTGCTACATGAATCCCTATTAATGTGGCAACCGTATCTTTCATCATATAATAATTTCTAGATTCGGAAAGGTTACCTTGAAAGTTAGGCAGCATCTGCTTTAAATAGCTTTGAAAATGTTCGCTTAATCCCCAAGAATTTCGGTCTTTAGGAAGATCTAGCTCTGTTGCTAAGAAGGTGTAAACATCTAGCATCGCTAAACTAAGATTAGCTGTATTGAGAGCCAATTTGCTGCACTTCATGGCTGTTTGAAAGCCTTGGCAATACTTAGTTAGCTTTTGAGTTAATTTGAGATATGTTAGAGCTGTATCAGTCGTACTTACAATAAAGTTAATGTTATCTAACTGTTTATTGATCTTCTGTTCTGTTTCCTTTTCAAAACGCTTCGAATGGTTGACAGCTAATTTTGCGCAGAGGACTAGAAGTGGGCAAACAAATGCAACCTTTTGACTCTTTTTTGCCAGTTTACTAAGTGAATATTTATTGCCTTCTTCCCTCGCTCCACCTGAACATTCTAGAGTTCGCATTGTCTGACTGACAACTTGAACAGCTTGATTCAGCGTTGTCATTTCTCCTTGAGTTAGTTGCTGTCTTGCACTCCTAATAACTTTCTCAAATGCCTGCTCTAAACTTTTCGTGCGGTCAACTGGAAAAGTGACTTCGTTAGAAGAAAACTTTGCTAAGGAAGACTCTGGTTTATATGTTAAATGAACTGTTTCTGAAGCTATCTTTAAATCTGCTAACATATTTTGTGTTTATTTAAACGAAGCAATCGACACAATTGTTGCGGCTGAATCGACTGCTTAAATTTTTTTATGTTTTTATTTACTTGTGGAGAGGTAAAACACCGTTACGGATCCATCCGTCGATTTTGTGCAAATGGACAATGTAGTAATAAACATCATCACTAATGATTTTTCTGTCATGTATTTGTTTTAAAGTGAGTCCGCTTTTTAATAATTCAATAACTGTATTTCGATAGGTATCATAATTAAATTTGACGGCCCTTTCCTTATCACTTGACCATTTTAGAAAGTGTTTGCGCGCACTTTTAATTCCGTCAGCTGTCATTCCAAGATAAGCGTTGACATGGTCTTTTAGTCGAGATGAGATAGTTGAAGAGGGCACGCTGGGTGCAGAAGGCTTTTTTGTGTTGTCTGGAGTAGTACCGGATCCTGTTGAAGGCTGCACGTTGGGTTTAGAAGGCGTGACTGCTTTAGGCGGAGCGATCTCTTTATGATTAGCAGGAGAAGCAGCCTTATTGTCCTGATTAGAAACAGGCTTATCAGAAGGAAAGTAGTAATTCCATGCCTTTTGTACTTTAGTTGAAATCACTTCGCGATATGTATAAGCTGCATACACAACCCCAACTACAACACACACTGATAGACCTATTTTCAGATAGTTAGTCTCTTTTTCTGGAGGACTCTCTTCTTTTTCTGGTTCGGGAGCTATGTCTTGAACGAGTGGATTTTGAGGAGCTTGAAGTCTTTGCCAAACGTCTTTTTGAACCTGCTCAGGTTGATAAGGGTCAAGAGGCAACCTAAAGCTTGTTGCGACAATTGTTTTAATAATTGCTTCTCTGTGCAACTTTTTTTTAAGCGCTTCAGGCGTGTTATCTTTATCGAGCACGCCCTTAAAGCTTTTAAGATAATTTTTTAATTTTATCAAAACCTGTTTTCCTTGAACCGCTTCTATATTTGATGAAGCATCAATTTTTTTCTTCCGAATCTCCACCATAGGAGTTGGATTATTTTGATTTGTAATTCGACAGATATTAGCTTCAATCTTGAGCAGAAGATAAGTCTCGATTGAATTTTTCAGTTGTTCGAAGTGCACAGGATTAATACGAGATAAATCTGCTCGCAGAATATTTGACAATTGGCTTGTTATGACTAACATTTCTTTTCTCGGTAAATCTTAAATAGTTCAGGCGACATTTAAAATCGCAATTAATTTAGCAAGTTGTTTTGTTAACCGCAATTTAAAAGAAAATTTAATCGGATATTAAGTTTAAAATGTACTGTTTATAGGGAGAAAAGATGGCCAAATCTATTTGGGTAGTTCCATTACTACTTCTTGCTGCAACTATTTACTCTTTAGCTGGTTCAGCTGTTACAACAACTTCTACATTACCTGTCGAACTCGATCAATTCATGGAAGCACAGCAATCTCTTCCTCGTTACGAAGAATCAGGTTACTCCCCATTAGGCCGCTCTCCAGTTGTAGATGCTCTTCTTGGCGATCCATATTTATGGCGATAATTTATATAGCGCCTTAGCAAAATATACAGGAGTTAACAACGGGCTTGATAGGGCTGCTTGGATTCGTTGGTGGGATCAAGCGCAGGACAAGTTTGAATTTCCTGCATGTAAAAATAAACTCTAGAAAACTGTTCTGCTACCAGTAGCGTAGATTATGTAAAAGGTCTATATTCCGTACTGTTAATCTTCTAAAGCAAAGGGAAAATTATGCTCGAAACGATGAATGAATTGCAGCTACAAGAGGTTAGAACAAAGGAGCAGACCAAAAGTTGCTATAAAGTGATGCATCAATTACGGCCACATCTAACAGAAGAAGTTTTCATTGAACAGGTGCAACGTCAGTTTGTAGAAGGCTATAAGCTAATCTCTCTTAAAACAGATGGAGAAGTAAAAGCTCTTGCAGGCTTTAG
>CAZZJE010000309.1:0-3437 GCA_964654295.1 uncultured bacterium
GTGCTCTTGTCAAGTATTGCACATTTTTAAAAGCAACAGAGCGAATTGTCTTAGGATGATTCAAAACAGGAATTTTGGATGCAGGAATCCTTTTGACTGTATTAGCATCGATCTTGATAAGCAGCTGATTTGGAATAACCTCCCAGACAGGATGCTCTTTAGGCAGGTTATTGATCTGTCTCATACTGATCTTTTCAGCCTGAGTCGTCTCAATTTTTTGTGCAGCTTTTGCATTTGTTACTAAATGAAGCTGAGAAGGCTGTATAAAAGGAACTAAGTGAGAAAGACTATCTTTTCCTTGAATAGATTTAATATAAGGGTCTGGCAAGCATTGAACCGCTTCTTTGCTTAAGTGTTTCCATTGAGATGGGAGAAGTTTCTCCACTTCTTCGAAAGAATCCATTTGAGCAATTTGTTTAGGAGATAAGAGAGCAGCCTGATCAGGAGTCAAATGAATGAACTGCTCTTTTATAAATCGGTGGACTAGCTTCTCTTTTGCAGGGCAAGATCGGATTTGCCATGCATGGCGCAAAGCTGGCACCTGATCGGGCTTGACGGAAGCCGCCTGGACTGGGCTTAAAAAGGGAACCAAGTGTAACGGGCAGGCACGGATTTGCACTTTTTTAGTTAAATGTTTTACTTGATACTCTTGCAAGAGGGCGTTAATCTGCTCGGTATTTAATAAATCGACATGGACTTTGCTGTTAAAACTGAGAATTTGCTCTTCGGTCATACGCTTACCAAGTCTTTCCCAATTTTGAGGCTGTGCTTGGTAAACTTTCAAAAGCTGTGAGCTATTAAGCCCCTCTATTTGATCCTCTGTGACCCAACGAAAGTGAGCTGGAGAGATCAATGGCATCTGATTGATAAACCCATCTTCTGATTTAGCTTTAAGCCCACTAAAAACCTCTGGGGTGCTTATAAAAGCAACTTGATTGTTTTCTCTTAAGTAGGGAGCTTGGCTCTTTTTAATAGAGCTGACCTGGTTAGGATTAAGATTATGGACTAAACGGTTTGGACAGGCTTGAATCTGATTTCCCAATAAAAACGGCACTTGATACTCTTGCAGATAGGCCTCAATCTGTTCTTCATTTAATAAATCGATTAGTGCCACCGAATTAAATGTTTTAATTTGCTCTTCTGTCAGCCGCTTACCTAATAGAGACCAGTTATCAGGCTGAGCTCTCTTAACTTTGATAAGTTGCTGGTTAGTCAATCCCTCAATTTGGTCTTCTGTAATCCATTGCAATTGAGAATCATCTACCCATGGCATTTGGTTGACAAATTCACCCTTTGGCTTACATTTAAGCTTGCTAAATAGCTCTTTCGTTGAGATGGCTGCAACTTGATCTTGTCCGCGTAAAAAAGGAACCTGTCGCTCCTCAATGTGTTTAACCTGGCTGGGCAAAAGGCGATCTAATAACTGGTCAGGACAGGCCCGAATATGGCTCTCTTTTGTTAAGAGAGGCACTTGAGTGATTGTTAAGTGGGAGGAGATTTGCTCATTACTTAACAGATTAATGAGCTCTTCCGAATCAAATCGGTTAATTTGTGCCTCTGTAAGCTCTTGAAGGAAGAGGTTCCATTTTTCTGGCTGAACTTGAGATAGCTTTAAAATTTGATTAGGCAATAACCCTTTGACTTGATCTTTTGATACCCATTTAAGCTGCTCATCGCTGATCCAGATCATTTGATTGACATCGCCACTTGCATTATCCTGGGTTGCTTTGAGATTGCAAAAAAGATCTGGATCAGTGATTGCTCTAACTTGCTTTTCACCACGTAAGTAGGGCACTTGTCCCTGCTTGATCAGCGGAATTTGCTTGTCGGAGAGTAGATGAACTAAAGCGTTTGGACAGATGTGTACTTGCCACTGCTCGACTAAAAACGGCACTTGATAGCTTTGCAGGTGAGCATTAATTTGCTCTTCGCTTAAGAGAGCGACAAGTTCTTCTGATTTAAATGTTTTAATTTGATTCGCAGTCATCAATTTTCGTAGCTCATTCCATTTCGGATGGATACGAGATACCTTGAGAACTTGTTCGTTTGAAAGCCCTGGAAACTGCTCTGGTTGGATCCATTTTAGCTGATCATCAGAGACCCATGGCATCTGGTTGACCAATCCAAGCTCTGCGTTGGCAACACCCGTTAACTTTACAAAATGCTCTTCAGCAGCAATTGCGCTGACTTGCTCTTTCCCACGGAGTAGAGGAATATGATCTTCATTGATTAATGGAATTTGGCTTGCGATCAAATTAGCTACAAGCTCTTTAGGGCAGTGTTTAATTTGATTGCCTTTCAACAAATGAGCTTGTGTGGAAGCGATTAAAGGAATTTGCTTCTCTAAATCGAGCTGTGCAATCCACTCATCTTTTACTTTGGCAATTTGATTTTTATCGTTTAGATAGCGAAGCTGTGTTTGTGGATTAATAAATGGAACCATTGTGGGATCAATCCAAGAGGTCCATAACCCCTCTTGAATTTTCTCTCCTTTTTTAGCAATCTCTTCTAACCGTGGGATCAGGTCAGGATCACTAATTTCTTGGATTTGTTCGGCACAAATTTGGTCATATCGTTTTTCCGGAATATGAGGAAGGTAATTGATGCTAACCCAATTCAATTTTTCAGGCGGTAGCAGTGCAATTAAATGAGCCTTTTCTTTGGGGATGTTTTTGACTTGATCTTGGCCTAGAAGATGCCAGAAACTGTCATTGATTTTATCGACATGTTCAACAGGAATGGCTTGAATTTGCCATTTATGTTCAAAAGATGGGTAAAACTTAGGATTGATGGATGGAATTAAAGCCGCTTGATCTTCAGTGATCTGTCGGACCTGCTCTTCAGATAGCAGATATTCCCGCTCTTTTTTGCCATCGGGTAGATCTTTTTCTCGATAGATCTGCTCAGGCTTTTCCAAAAAGGCAATTTTATCAAGAGGCAGAAACTGCAGCTGGTCAGCTGTTAGGTGGGCACCATGGAACCTGCTAAGAGCTGCAAATTGCCTCTGGTTATGTTGCTGTACCTTTTCTTTTAGGGCGTTTAAGCGTGCGTCAGAACCTAAAGGATAGCGATCTTCAGGAATATCCTTGGCTAATCTTTCAAGAGCTTGTTGGGTCAAAGGATCTTTTTTGCTATTTTCAAAATCGATTCCCAAGAAACGAACCCATTTAACGTTTAGATCTCTGACCCTTTTAGAAACTAGTAGTTTGGCTTCTAGCTCATTTTCCGGATGATAGTTACCCTGTCTTTTTTTCTCACGTTCAATTCTTGCTCTGAAGAGATGTTGGGTTGGGTTTACTTGAGAAGATTTATGTTGGGCGATTATGGAAGAGAGACGAAGAATACGGTTTTGCATAGGGCTGCGAGCTGTGCGGAGTTTTAGAAAGCGGATTTTAAGCTCTGCCTCTTTTCCGCTTAACCAAGACTCAACGTCGGCT
>CAZZJE010000310.1:0-3436 GCA_964654295.1 uncultured bacterium
AACAATGAAAACGAAAAAATCTAGCAGATAATGCTTGTAACGCGCTTTTTTTTAGTGGATTACGAAATGCCTAGTTACAATTCTCGCGGGAAATGAGGCTAGAATATGATCCAAAGCCACCTTTCGATATCGGATCGCCCTTCAAAGCACCATCCTCTATCTGTGCACCATTGCGTGCCCCATGATAGCAGCGTTTGAAAAACAATAGTTGTCTCACAAGCTGTGAGACTTTTAGGAGGTTTCATCTTTCGGAGTTCAGTCCTTCCAATTCCACCATTTTAGAAGCTCTGGCTTGGGCTTTTGCTCTGTAGCAAAATAAACGGCACAGCGAAACACATACAACATGCAGCGATCTACTTGGCACTTTTGATATTGGCACAATTGGTCATATAGCTCGTCAGGATCCTTGCCTTTTAAGCTATCTATTGATCTCAAACCTATATTCCAAAAGTCTTCAGCAATGACTTTTCCTACTCCAGGAATTTTTCGGAATTCCGCTAAAGCTTTTGCTTTAACAGTTGAATGCATAAGCTTCCCTCAAAAACATCTAGAAAAATTTAACTTGTTGTTGTAGCTCCTTTGCAAGCTTTCTTGTGGCTTCTTTTTTAGCTACAGCTTTAAGTTGCGGCCAATGTTCTTTAAGAAATAGCAATACTCGATCAGGGTTATGTTCTCCAAGAACTCGAAGCCACCAACCGATCGCTTTTTGAATAAACCATTCAGAGTCTATAGCATAAGAAGAAGCCCAACTTAACATGCGTTCTGGTTCCTTTCCTGACTTAGCAAAAGGCAGGGTGTAGACTAAAGTAGCACGACGCATCCAAAAATTAGGATGCATAGACCATTCATGGAGGTCATTTAGTAGCTCAATATTTGCAAGAATACATTTCCAAGCAACATGACAAAGGCTATCTTCTAAAGCCCATCCATCAACATGTTTTAGAAATTTCTTAATGGTATGCCAAAGGAGCGATGATGGCTTAATGTTGGGTAGGGATAATATCTTCGAAGCACAGATCATAGGATCGAAAAGATCAGTCATCCAAAGAGCTTCGGCCATTGCGATCAGCTCATCTTCTTTAAGGCCTTTTGAAAATAACTTTGCAAGTTTATCACATTGCGATACAGATACGCCCCAATGTTCTCTTGCTGACCTATGATAGCGTTGGTCTACAATGGCTCTTTTAGGATCTGTAAAGCGTTTTATTTCTTCCAATAAGTCTTTAAGTAGTTGCTTTTCCATTGTAATTACATCATTTGTCACGCAGGTTGCGCGACTATTAATTGTCCCACAACCTATGGGACTTTTATGGATAGTCTTATTCATTAATGACTATATCCTGAAGGCAAGGAATTCTCTTTTTTTGCATATCACTCCAAATTACGATAAACTTTAAATCAAATGTCACAAGTTTGTCATAAGTTGCGACATGAATTTGTCACAAGTTTATCAAATAGCGGCGGTCATTGGTTGAACCTTCTACCTTTAAAAGCCCTATTTCAAGTAAATGTTTTAATTCTCGCTGAAGAGTCCTTTTGCTTGTTTCAGGAAAAAGAAGTTGAAACTCTTTAATAGAAAACCCTTTTTCATCTAAAGCTTGTTCAAGAGCTTCCTTTTCTCTTTTGGAGAGTTGATGTTGAATGCTGAGAATGTCTAATTTCATCACCTGTTGGCCACGATTTTGAACTTCTTGCAGTTGTGTTGCTAATCCATTCACAAAATACTCTAACCAAGAAGTCATATCCATATTGTTTTCTCGGACAGATTGAATCGCTTTGTAGTAATTTGAACGGTCTCTATCATAATATTCGCTAATCGTAAAAAGACGCTTAAAGTCATAACCCGTTTTATAAAGATAGAGTGTTGAGAGCAAACGAGCGGACCGCCCATTGCCATCTAAAAAGGGATGAATATGAACAAGTTGAAATTGAGCTATTCCAGCAATAAGGACAGAGTTAATTTCTTGCTCAGCTTTTAGCCATTCTACTAGCTCTCTCATCATAAGAGGAACTTCGAAGGCTGGAGGCGGGGTATAAATAATCTCCTTTGTTTTCGAATTGGCAACATAGTTTTGTATTTTTCTGTATTCTCCTGGTGTCGCAGAATTCCCTCTAACACCCTCAACAAGCTTTTTATGAATTTCGCGAATGAGTCCTTCCCGTATTGGCTCTCCACTACCTAGATAATCTGCAACCAAATCAAAGGCTTTCTTATAATTTAGAAGCTCTCTAACATCATCAGGGTCAGCATTTGCTATTTCATGCCCAGTTAAAAGCTGTTCAGATTGGTCTAGAGTTAGGTGAGTGCCTTCGATATGGGTTGTATAATGAGCTTCTAAAATGAGAGTCTTGGCTTGCATTTTAGCAATCCATTCCTCGGAAAGCCGCGCAGCTTCTAAAAAACCTCTTGTACGCTCTATTTTTACAAGAGCTGCTGTAATACTGTTTGTGATATTAAATTTGGGTAGAAAGGCCATAACTCTCATCTTGTGACATTTTTAAGCGAATTGTGTCACAATAAAATGAGGTTGTCAAGATTATAAGAAGAAATTTCTAGATTATATCTGAGCCAATTTTTGCGAGGATAAAATCAACAAAATGCCTTATCTTAGACCCTGTAAACGTTGCAGACCCCTCTCACATCCTAATCATGTTTCTACGCTCGTTCAAACTCTTGTAGAAGCTGTAGAAAAAAATCCCGAAAAACGCTGGAAAGATAAAGACTTTAAGGAAATATGTATTGATGAGTCAACTGCTCGACGACAGTTTAAAAAGCGATTTGGAATCACCTTTGTTGAATATGCCCGTGCAAGACGTATGGGATTGGCCATGAAACAAATCAGAAGTGGCGATGCTATCATTGAAGTTCAGCTTTCTACTGGTTATGAATCAGGAAGTGGATTTAGAGATGCTTTTACACGCATTATGGGTGCACCTCCTTCCAAAATCGGAAATGATAAAGTTCTTAGGGCTTCATGGATTGATACAATCCTTGGGCCAATGGTTGCTATCGCAGATGAGCACGCCCTTTACCTCTTAGAATTTGTGGATCGTCGAGGTCTTGAAAAGGAAGTTGAAAAAATTCGGCAAAAAACTAAATCAGCAATTATTCCAGGGCACACAAAACCCATTCATTCAATTGAAAATGAATTGAAGGAATACTTTGAGGGCACTCTCAAAGTATTTAAAACACCCTTATTTTTTCTTGGTTCTCCTTTTCAAAAACGAGTTTGGGAAGAATTACAAAAAATTCCAATAGAAGAAACACGATCTTATTCTGATCTTGCTGTTGCTACAGAACAAACTCAAGTGCCAATTTTCATCAATGCAAGGACAGATATTTTCTTTAAGCAAGACTCAACCCAACATAACGAAACGATTTTAGAAGAGGCTCTCCATCGTTCTTTTGCCTATGCAGAGGCTGGCGCAAATGGCT
>CAZZJE010000311.1:0-3424 GCA_964654295.1 uncultured bacterium
CATTGGGCCTCATAAGACAACAATTTTGCAATTACCTCTTTAGCCTGCGCTTGTTCTACAGGCTTCAGCCTGTAGCTGTAGGCTAACGCCTGCGCTACGTTCTAAAGGGATGCAGGACCAGAGAGGCGACGCTCCTCTTTACGCTGCTCTTGACCAAGGCGGCCGAGCTCATAGCCCTCATAATCGACAAATTTAAAAAATCGTTCGAACTGAGGAAAGAGTGTTGAGACAGCTTTTGCCATCTCTTGAGCCATCTTGCGATAGCTTGGATGGCCAGCTGGACTCGAGCGCAGCTCACATAGCCACTGCAAAGCTCTTAAGTTAACATGAAAATACCAGCGGACGCGGTATGCCATAGGCACGACATATTGAGCCTCTTCTGGCAGCTCCAATGAGATCATCTGAAAAGCCTCTCGCGCTTTTTCTAAAGCAGCAATATACTCCTCTTCAAACTCAGTGTCGATGAGCTCATCAGGAATGTAGTAGCCATATTCGCAGGTTAGCAGCTGGCGCTCTTGTGTCAAGAGTCGGTGGCGATGCAGATCGCGGTAAGCCCCAAAGTCAGACAAAATTTCAAAGGTGAAGCTAGCATGCTCCAATGCCCTTGGAGATTTATGCCTTCGATTTTCCCTAGCACTACAGGCGCTGTCGAGGACGCGGCCAATCTCTTCGTCAGAGAGCGTTTCGCAATGCCTCTGCAGCTCATGCAAGCCCTTATCTGAGTAAGGATATGAGATGGCTGCAGCTACTTTAGTGACGCAGTTTGGATCATAGTCGATTAAATGCACACCCTGAGTATTTGAGCGTTCAGTAAAAGCAGTGTTTTGATCTGTAATGACCTCGATCTCGGTGCGCATCGCTTCAGAAAAGCGCTGATATTCAAGATGAGTTTTGTGCGACGGATAGGAGCGTCGGACAAACGAGGGAATGACTTTACTCAATTCTTCATAAGCGCGTTTGCCAATCTCTTGAGTTTCAGCCAGGTTGTGCGTATGTAACTTATGAAGCAGCTGTTCGAAGAAGCGGCCATTGCCATAGATACCCATATTGGTCAAGGTGCCAGCAGGAAGCAGCCCCCTCAAGCAGTCGAGGACTTTGGCTCTCAGAGCTGCTGTATAAGCTGCTTTAGAGATGTCGGGATCTTTTGGCATCCGATCGCTAATATAGGCTGTCAAGCGTGGAATCAGACGGCTATACGTTTCAAACAGATAGTTGCATGTATCTAAATAGAGCTGCCGATAAGCCGATGTCATTAAAACAGGCTCGCGGTAAAAGAGATACTCTCCCTTGACCTTCTGGTCAAAATAGATATAGCGCGTTGACTTCTCTAGGGGGGATCCGCCAATCCGGCAATCTTCTATCTGTATGGTCGCAAGCATCGATAAGTTTTCAATCGCTAAGTGTGCTCCACCCAGCTCTCCGATTGAATCATCGCCATATCCATCTAAGATACGGTCGTAAAAGTTTTGAGCTTTTTGAAGAGCAGCATTTTGAATGGTGAGATTTTTCTCACCTTCAACCCCTACACCTGTCAACGAGGCAAAAGCTGTCTCCTCTTCGTTACCAATAAACTCTTTTAACAGCAATGAACGCAGTCCTAAGCTAGAACGGGAGTAACGTGAAAATAAAGCCCCTTTTATTACCTCAGGGAGGTTTTTAAGGGCGAAAACGTGGCTGCTCGTATGTGTGACGTAGCGCTGCAGAGTTTGGATTTGGCTTTCCGTGAACTCTTCATAATCGTCTTGCAGCATCTGCGACTAATTCCTATTTTTGCATCTTTAGTGGTGATGAACAGAATAAGCCTGCCAGATTAATTCAAGCGTTGCAAGAAAAATTATTTTCTTTCCCAATCTAAAAAAGAAAATTTTTTCAAGATCAGAAAAAAAATAGAGCGTGTGCGACCAATCTTACATTTTGCTAGGTGTGCCCTTGATAATATGATACATATTTCGTTTTGAATTTTTTGCCATCTCTTTTCAATAGAAGACTGAAAACGATGAATATAGAAACATTGACTAATACGCGTTTACTAGAGCTGAATAAGCAAGGTCTTATTCCGGGGCCAGATGAAAAGGAGAGTGAATTTATCCGGCGAGCTGACTACTGCATGCGCTTAAAAGAGGAGTTTGCAGCTGTCTATGAGGATAAGATGCCCTTTGAAGAGGAGAGCCGCGCTGCTCAGCCGATTTTAGAGGAGGCTTGGCCTATTTCTCTTCACTATTTTGATATCGCTCCGCATTGGACACCCCTCTTTTTTAGTAACTCTAAATTGCCATTTTGGCAGGGAGGGTGTTGCTGGATTTTTCAAAAAAAAGAGACCGATCCAACGGCAGCTTTTTTGCAGCTTAGACACGACTTAAAATATCAGACTCATATCTTAGGAACTTATAGCCGGCAAGAGCTTGTGGCACATGAGTTTGCCCATATTGGGCGTATGATGTTCGAAGAGCCTAATTTTGAAGAGCTTATAGCCTATCAGACGGCTCAATCCTCTTTTAGACGTTTCTTTGGCCCAATCCTGCGCTCTTCTCGTGAAACGTCACTTTTCTTGTTCGTTCTCTTAACCCTTGCTATCCTCGATGGCTATCTGCTCTTTGCGGGTGCCTCCTTAGCTCTCTTTCGCTCTCTTCTATGGCTGCATCTCATCCCTCTCCTTTTTATCGCTTATGGCCTCGTTCGATTAATACGCTCTCACCGTCAGTTTCAATCAGCTAAGCTGCGGCTCGAGGAGATGGGTCTGACTGCTAAAACGGCATATGCCATTCTCTTCCGACTAACTGATCAGGAGATTGTCTCTTTAGGAAACAGTTCCTCTTCCGATTGGGTGAAGCAAGCCGAAGATCAAAGGCAACGTTCTCTGCGCTGGAGAGTGATTTGGCTAGCTTATCTCGATCCTAATCTTAAAACATGTGAGCGGTTATGCGCACATTCTGGATGATCTTAGTAATATTAGCAGCCATCGCTGTTTTAACAATTGTTGCTATTCGACTTTTTAACCAACGCACAAAAAGCGTTGGAGGGCTGGATGAAGGGCATTTAAAAGCCTGTCCTGATTCACCCAATTGTGTTTGTAGCCAATTTCCGTCTGATTCCTCCCACTATATCGAGCCTTTTTCCGATCCGACCGGCCAAAACTGGGAGAAGCTACGCCAGCTATTAAAATGCTGGCCTCGGACTCAGCTTGTTGTTGATGAGCCTTCTTACATGCATGCAACCGTTCATTCAGCTGTTTTTGAATTTATTGATGATGTCGAATTTCTAAAAGATCCAAGCCAACCGCTCATTCAGGTGCGCTCAGCTGCACGGGTTGGCTATAAGGATTTTGGTGTCAACCGTAAACGAGTTGAAGAAATACGTCAGGCACTATAGCAGGCCGTAAGGCCTTAGCCTTATCTTTCTGTATGTTTGATTTAAAAAACTGGGG
>CAZZJE010000312.1:0-3420 GCA_964654295.1 uncultured bacterium
ACTTCTTTCGCGATATTCTGCATCTTCCCTTGCTCAATCAATCATGAACCGGTTTGATCCAGTTTGATTTCGGCTGAATTGTATCTGGGATTTTGGTACTATAATCTCTCCTAATCACTTAAGATTTTTATGGAAAAAGAAAAATTAAAACGCATCGCGGTGATTGGTCTCCCAGGTAGTGGAAAATCTACCTTTGCGACAAAGCTTGGAAAGATACTTGGCATTCCTGTACATCATCTAGACAATTACGTGTTTGATGGCAGAACAAAAAGAGATAAGCAAGAGTTCCTATCGATCAAAGAATCGCTTGTTAATGAGGAGTCTTGGATTATAGAGGGCTGTTCTCTTTCCACATTAGAAATGCGATTTGCCCGAGCGGACACTATTATCTATTTCCATCTTCCGCGCTGGCTATGTATCTGGAGAGTATTCAAACGGCTATTCACTTTTGATAAAAAGATTGCCGATACAGGCTGTCTAAATGGGATCAATTGGCCGCTGATAAAATACATCTGGAATTTTGATCGAGATAAGCGAGAAAGCATCGAAGAACTTCGAAAACGCTACCCAACTGTGGAGTTTTTAATTTTCCGCCACTCTTACGAACCTGATCAATATTTAGAAAAATTAAAGGTAAACCATAGTTATGACAAGTAGATGTTTTAAAGTTGAAAAGTTAATCAGAGACAAAATACCCGCTCTTCTAGAGTCCAAAGGAATTGCAGTCCATGCTAAAGCTATGGAGGACGAGGAATTTATCTCTAAATTAAAAGACAAGCTTTTAGAAGAAGCAAAAGAAGTTTTAGAAGCTTCTAACTCTGATGAGCTATGTGAAGAACTTGCCGATGTCATGGAAGTAGTCCAAGCGCTTTCTAAAGCTAGCGGACTCTCAATGCTGCAAATCGAGCAAACACGCCTTAAAAAAAGAGAAATTAAGGGCGGATTTGAAAATAAGATATACAACTCTTCCATAGAGATTGAAGAGAATAACCCATCCATCAACTACTATTTAAATAAGCCTCAACAATATCCTGAAATTCATTCTCGTACCTATCAATCAGATTGCCTCTTCTGCCAAATTGCGCGGCGAGAAAAAGAGGTTAAATTTTTTGCAAACTTTGCACATTGCTACGTGATTAAAGATCAATTTCCAGTGTCTAATGGACATATTCTCATTATTCCTCATGAACACACAGAAAATTGGTTCACAGCAAAAGAAGAAGTTCGATCAGATATAATGAAAGCTCTTCACTTAGTAAAAAAGCAATTGGACTTAGAATACAGTCCTCATGGATATAATATAGGGGCTAATTGTGGAGAAGTAGCAGGTCAAAGCGTCATGCATTTACATCTTCACCTTATCCCAAGATATCAGGGGGATATGGAAAATCCAAAGGGAGGAGTGCGTGGTGTCATTCCTTCAAAACAAAAGTATTAATGATGAGAGGTAGGATGATTAAAAAATTTCTGTTGTGTTTCTGTTTATTTGTTTCTGCGATTAATGCAGATGAACTGACTAAAAAGCCACAAGTTAAGGAAGAAGTTAAAGAAGGCTTTGTTTCTGTTAAAGATGGTAAGCTTTTCTATAGAATGACCGGGAAAGGGTTGCCATTAATTGTATTGCATGGTGGACCAGGCTTAAGCCAAGAGTATCTTCTGCCACAACTATACAAGCTTGCAGAAAACAATCTTGTTATTTTTTATGATCAACGAGGATCTGGAAGATCTCTCGAAACAAAATTGGATGAGAAGCACATCAATATTGATCAGTTTGTTGAAGATTTAGATACCTTACGGACATCGCTTGGATTCGATAAATTTATCTTAATGGGGCATTCATGGGGTGGGTTACTGGCAATGCAATATGCTGTTGACCATCAAGAGAATCTAATGGGATTAATTCTTCTTAGTACAGCCCCTGCGGACTACAAAGGGCAAAAAGCTTTTGTAGAGGAATTTGAATTGAGAACTAAAAACATTCATAACGATATCAAGCCATTTTTTGCATATGAAGATTTCAAAAAGCTAAATGCTGCTCAAATATCAGATTTATACCGAAAATTATTTTCTGTTTATTTTTACAACCCTGAAGAAGTTAAAGATCTAAGCCTCAATTTTAGCGTAGAGTCTGCTCAGAGCGGCTTTAAAGTAATGGAAGAGATGTCAAAAACATATTGGCTTCAACCAAATGTTAACCTATTTCCAAGTCTAAAGAAGCTAGCAGTCCCAACTTTTATCCTTCATGGCAAACAAGATATTGTTCCTGCTTGGACCGCTCAAGAAATCAAAGACGCTATTCCTCAGTCTGAAATCGTGATACTAGACCGTTGTGATCACTTTCCTTATATCGAACAGCCATCTCAGTTTTTTTATGAATTAAATAATTTTTTAAGAAAAATATCCAAGGAATAGCAGCTAAATGGATCAGCCTAAAAGGCCAAAAGTCTCTATACATAACAACGAGCATCGAGATAGATTGCTAAGAAGGATGGTTATGGTGATGAGGATTATGGCTTTAAGAAATTCAGCAGCATCGACGCCTTGATTCTTGGAAGAAATACCTATCAAGTAGTGTCCGGCATAGATTAAGAAGGCACGTTTTATATCGATTATAGGCTCAAAAATGGCAAAGGCAAAGCAACCCAAATTAGACCCTGCTCTTGAGAAATTTTATTTGAAAGGGAATGAACAAGAACGCCTTAGTTCTTGTAGATTGGAAAAAGATCGAACATTGCAAATTCTAAGAAAACTGTTACCTTCAGCTCCTGCTACAATTCTAGATATTGGAGGAGCGGCAGGTGTCTATGCTTTTCTTCTTGCGGAGATGGGTTATGACGTACATTTGATTGATCCAATTGCTCTGCATATTCAACAAGCAAAAGATGCTGCCAAAAAGAGCAAGTTTAAACTTGCTAGCTATTCCATCGGTGATGCAAGACAGCTCGAACAAAAAAATGATTCTGTTGACGTTGTTTTATTGCTTGGACCACTTTACCACTTGATTAAGGAAGAGGATCGTTACAAAGCCCTACAAGAAGCTTACAGAGTATTAAAACCAGGGGGCACTCTTTTTGCTGCTGCAATTACACGCTTTGCTTCCTTTATGGATGCAATGCATAAGAAAGTTGTAACTTTTAAATCAAAGGTTATCGAGCATGAACTCAAAACAGGAGTGCATGAAAAAATCTCGGAAGGTTTCTCTTTTGCTTACTTGCATCATCCTAATGAATTAAAAGAGGAAATACAAAAAAATGGGTTTGAGGACGTAACCATTAGAGCAATTGAAGGACCCGTTTGGGATAAACATTCAATCGAAGCCTTAGCTCAAAATCAAGAAGAATGGGAAAAGGTTCTTATGTTTCTAGAACAAATAGAAACTGAAGAAACTATCTTAGGAGCCAGCGCCCATATTATGGGAAT
>CAZZJE010000313.1:0-3381 GCA_964654295.1 uncultured bacterium
GTCAATATAATGGTCTTGTCAGAGATATCTTCTCCCAAAAAATTCGCAGAATTGGGAGTGGCACGCATTAGTTATGGCCCTTATCCATATTGCCATGCAATGGAAGCTATGAAAGAGGCGGGAATCAAAGCTTTTTCAACTGTTTAGGTAAAATATGAACATACTTTGTCAGGATGGCAAGAAACGTTGTTTTGGTGAACAACCAGGAAAAGAGTTCTACGCTAAATATCATGATTATGAATGGGGAATTCCAGTTCATGACGATAATCATTTGTTTGAGATGCTTATTCTTGAAGGCGCTCAAGCAGGCTTGAGTTGGGAAACGATTCTCAAAAGAAGAGAAGGATATCGAAAAGCCTTTCACGATTTTAATCCTGTAAAAGTGACTAAAATGACCGATGGTGAATTGAACGACCTTCTTGAAAATCAAAACATTATTCGGAATCGCTTGAAAATTTATGCGACACGTCAAAATGCTATAGTCTTTCTACACATTCAAAAGGAGTTCGATTCGTTTTCTAGCTATGTTTGGAAGTTTGTAAACGCAAAACCAATCGTGACACGAAGAAAATCTCTCAAAGATATTCCTTCTTCCACTCTCATCAGTGATGTTCTCTCAAAAGATCTAAAGAAAAGGGGGATGACTTTCGTGGGTTCCACAATCATTTATGCGTTTATGCAAGCAGTTGGACTTGTAGATGATCATCTTGCTGATTGTTGGTGTTCAAATCGCTGATTATTCTACTTTCCCTTTGATGGCTTCTAGAAGTTCCGGAAAGGTTTCTTTATAGTAATCTCCACCAAAATGGCCTTGATCTGGCGATTCATAATAATCCGTCTGCAACTGATCTCTAATCACATGAGCTTCCCTTGAGAGACTATCAAAGTGCTCATAATCCAGAAAAAATCTTAGGAGAGCTTGAGCATTATTTGCTCAGTTCAAGACCCCTTTTTGTACTAACTCCAGAAGAAAAAGTATGCGATTTGACTATTGATGGAAGAAGGTTTTCGCATTAATTGCATAATGCATGAAAACATGCTTTGATATAGGCGTGGAAAAATTGAAATATTGAACAGCTATGACGTAAGGGATTTTGCTGTTTTAAGAGAACTTAGCACTCGTAGAATAGTATCCAAGACTTCACCGAGATGCTTCCCCAAGTCATCTGTTAGAAAACGCAAAACCATGTAACCATTTTCTTGAAGCAGCACATCTTTCCTTCGATCTCTGCGGTAGGCTTCTACAGAATTAAGATGTTGAGCACCATCCAGCTCAATGACAAGTTTTGCGGCTGCAAATAAGAAATCGACTTCCATTTGGCCCCAACCATCGAAAGAAATATCTAACGGAGCATTTAAGCGAAATAAGCTTTTAGTTTGAGGCATTGTTTCAAGCCTGTAAAATAAAAAGCGTTCACTAGCACTCCGTGCACGTTCTACTCCCTCTGCCTCACTAGAATGAATCGTAGATACTTGAACAAAAAGGTGTGCTAGCGGTAAATCTATTCCGTCTCGAACCAACCTTTTGACGCTACCCGCATAGTCGGCCTTCCATGCCGGATCAACCGGTAGAGGAACTTCTGCTGGCCAACCAGGAATAGCGCTAGCAGGGAGTAAAATTCTATAACCAACTGCTTCATATCCTTGGCATCTTCTGTTGAACATCTTTTCAAGTATAGAAACCCCAAGATCTGCATAGTCATACACTAATACTTCTTGCTTGCTGTCATAGAGACGATGAAGTCTTCCAACATACTGTGCTATGGTACCTTTCCACGAAACAGGCATAGTAAGAAATAAGGTATCTAGACGAGCATCATCGAACCCCTCGCCCACAAATTTTCCTGTAGCTAGGATGGCCCTTGGCTCGTTTGGAGGAATATTGATCAGTTGCTGCGTTGAAGCCCTGATTTCTTTAACTCGCATTCCTCCTCGTAAAACAATAAGGTGTTGGATATGAGGAGACAATTTTTCAAATAAACGATCTAGATGATCATTACGTTCTGTAAGGATAATCGGTGATCGACCTCTTTGCACGGCACTAATCACTTCGCTGCAGATGAGCTGATTGCGTATCTCGTCTTGAACGATTTCTTCGTATAACCCATGAAATTTTAAACGGCTATTTTCATTTGCCTGTTTCGTGGGGGCAAATGATGTTGGTCGCACAAGAACAGTGTGTTCGAAGGGTCGGCTCAAAGCAGCCGCTTTGGCATCCACGCGATATCTTACCGGCCCGCATCGCATAAGAATAATAGGATGATGCCCATCTTTTCTAGCAACGGTTGCAATCAAACCTGTGATGTATTTTGCTTTTGTTTGCCGTGCGATTTGTTCAAAGCTAAAAGCAGGCAGATGATGGCATTCATCGACGATGACATGGCCATATTGAGAGACAATCTCATCTACAGCTCCTTTACGGGTTAAGCTCTGTAAGACTGCTACATCGATCAAGCCTGTAGGTTTTCTTGTTCCTCCACCAATGCGCCCTATAGCATCTTTTGGCAGCTCTAAAAATGTAGAAAGTCTTTCGATCCATTGTTCTTGTAGCTGCTTACGGTGGACTAGAATAAGAGTGTTGACTTTCCGCTTAGAGATTAACCAAGCCCCCACAACAGTTTTTCCAAAGGCTGTCGTCGCAGACAAGACACCAAAATCTGTTTTCAGAAGATTTTCTGCTGCCGTTTTTTGTTCTCTTCTTAATTCACCTAAAAATTTTGTTTTTAAAGGAGTTCCTTTCTGCAGCTCCTCTTGAATAGAAACGTGAATTTTAAGTTCTGAAAACAGCTGATATACTTCTTCAAAACAACCTCTTGGAATACCTATGTGGTTGGGATGATCCGAACTACAAGAAATTAACCGCGGTTTCTCGTAAGTAGGGAGACGCATGGCTTGCGCTTTATAGAATTCAGGGTTAGGAAATGCAGCAAGTCGTATTAAACGATTCTTTAAAGCTGGAGGAAGGGGTTTTTTAGGAATATAGATTTCATTTCCGAGAACAATTTCTATCTGTTTGGGAAGGTCAGAAATAATGGGTAGTGTTTTGGAATGGGTGGGTCTATTCCACGGGGTAAGATCATCTTCTTCAATCACCCTAAGGTGTGTTCCTATAATACGTCCCTTTCCTTCTGCTTGTCGGACGATTGTTTCTACCTCGCTACGGTTCAATTTACCTAGAGATGCGAGAAACGCCCATTGATCTGCATAAGCAATCAACTCTTCATTTACAAATACACTGTTACCAACATCGCGTGCTTTTTTTTGCAACGGCAATGCGATAAGATTGCCAAAACCGCCCTGTGGCAAAGTATCTTGATTGGGAAAAAGGCGATTATGAAATTCATTTAGAGAAAAATGCGGCTCCAATTACGTTATCGAGTC
>CAZZJE010000314.1:0-3374 GCA_964654295.1 uncultured bacterium
TGTTAAGGATCGAGGTGACGTGGACATCTCCCCCAACATCTTGCACCATGCTTTGTACAACGCTCAATCCGACACCGCGTCCCGAAATTTCTGTCACTTTTTCGGCTGTAGAGAATCCTGGCAAGAAAAGAAACTCTAGTAGCTCTTTATCGCTTAGATGGGAAGCCATCTCAGCGTTAATCAATCCTCGCTTAACAATTTTGGCGCGTAGTGTGTCTAGGTCGCAGCCATTGCCATCATCTGTTACGGTGATAAAGAGAGCGCCCGCACGATGTTGCGCCTCCATGACAATTGTGCCTTCGGGGTCTTTGCCTCTAGCTAGGCGTGCCTCGGGAGTTTCAATGCCATGGTCGACAGCATTACGTAATAGGTGGCTTAGAGGGGCTTCTAATTTCTCCAAGATCTCTCGGTCGACAGTTGTTTCCGTTCCTCTTAAAATAAGTCGCGCCTGCTTGCCTAGTTTCTTGGCAATATCGCGGACAAAGCGAGGAAAAGCGCTGACGCCATCGGCAAAAGGGCGCATGCGGCTGCTGATTACTTCTTGATAAAGGCGTTGTGCCAGGGTGGAAAAGCGGGAGTTAAAGGTCTCAAATTCAGAGAGACGGTCAGATAGGCCGCTCCTCAGATCATTGGCATGTCGGATGACCTCGTATAGATAGTGTTGGCTTTTTTCTCCAATCGATAGCTGCTGGAGAGAGTCGGCTAGCGATTCTAGACTCGTCTGCAACAGATCTTGGTGGCGTTTGATCTTCATAAGAGCCTCGCCAAAAGGGGGTAGCCAGCGCGACTGGATAAGCGATTCCCCCGCTAAGCCGATCAGACGGTTCAAACTGCGTGCGGTTACCCTTAAAAATCGGTCGTTACCTTCTCGATCTCTTCGACGCATGGGGTTAGGCGGAGAGATGTTAAAGTTTGCCGATTCGGTTAGAGTGAGGCGAGGTGAAGTGACTGGATTTTTAATTTCCCCTACAATCTGTTTAATCGCTCTCTCTTGTCCAGCTACCCAATCATGCAATTGAGGAGCTGGGATAGTAGACATCTGAGAGAGCAGGTCGATGGCATGGAGATAGGCTTCGATCTGACTCTCTTGAAGTTCCACTTCACCTTTTTCAACAGCCACAAAACCATCTTCCATCGCATGTGTTAGCTGGACGATGAGATCGAGGTTGACTAAACGGGCGCCGCCTTTGATAGCATGAGCCGCACGCATGAGCTCCTCTACTTGAGAGGGAGCCAAACTCTTTTGTTCCAGCTGAAGAAGCCCACGGTTTAATACTTCTAGGCGCGACTCTAATTCGATGAGAAAAAAGTCTACCATCGTCCGATCTTCTGGTACGGGAGCTGCCGCCGAAGAGACAGGTTCAGCAGCCTCAAACTCAGATGTAAATAACTTAGCATCAGGAGCTTGCGTTAAAAACTCAATCTCTTTTTCCAAATCTTGCAGGAGTGCTTTCCAAAGCGGCTGGAAGCTCTCCTTGTCGGAGTAGTTGAAGCTTTCTAAAGCTTGGCTGAAGCGATCAAGCAGGTTGGGAGAGAGGGAGCACTGGGCCAGTTTAGCGCCAGCGCGTAGGCTTTTGATTCGTTCATGCAGCTCTCGGATCAGTAAAGAAGTAGCTGAGGAATCGAGTTCATTTTGTTCTAACGAGCGCCAGCGCTCTTTAAAAACTTTTAGTTCTGAGATAAAAAGATCTCGCATGGGATTAGATGTCGATTCAGAAGGCATTATCATTGGATTCGCCTCCTTAACCCGTGAAAGATCAGTTCATCATCGAGCAAGACAACATGTTTTTGGTTCCAAACGAAGAGACCTTTAACAAAGTTAGCCTTCGATTGCGCCACATTGAGTGGGACATTTTCTAACGAGAAGAGATCGCATGAGGAGATCGAAGCGACTTCTTGCACGGGAAAGACCCAAATTTGCCCCTCTCTTTGAATAGCAAGCATCCGAGCGGCAGAGTTGAGCGGCAGCCTAGCGGACTCTTCCTCTTTTGTCATATGGAGAAGAGCTTCGAGTGAACAGCATAGGCAGAGCTGACCTCGGAAGTTGACTGTTCCGAGTAATAGCTTATTAGATCGTCCGGGAATTCGATGGCAAGGGCGTGTTTCTAATACTTCGGCAAAGCAGCTGGTGGGGAGAGCAAACCATTCCTGGTAGAGACGGAAGATGAGTACGGAGAGCTGATGCATAGGAGAGGGGGGTTCATTTTTCTTTTGTAAGAGCCGACTCCACTCCTGTAAATACTCCTCTGTTGGTGTGCGATTGAGCATGGCTTGCATGGGGTAAGGTGGTTCAGAAGAATTAGAATTTTCGCTCTTCTCCATAGCGCTATCTTTCCTCATCAAGGTGCATCTGGATATATCCTTTAGTCAAATCTAATAGTCGGGGGACCTCGATTAGTTGAATTAAGCGTCCCTCGCGGCTCCAGACTCCTCCTAAAAATGGATAGTGTTCAATCTCAACGCCGCTCGGCAGAAAATCCTCTTTTGAGCACTCTAATGTTTCAGTCACTTTTTCAGCCCGCAGGCCAAAAATGGGGACTTTTTCGGAGGCAAGGTCAGTTTGTTGGAAATGCAGAAGGATGATGCGGGTATGGAGGAGAGGGATTGCCTCACTCTTATTGATCAGCAGAGAAAAGTCGATCACAGGAATCGCTTTGCCATGGTAATCCAATAAGCCGAGCAGGTAATCGGGCACGTTTGCTAAAGGTTTTAGCGGAACACTAGGGATCACTTCTAAGATATAGTGACTCTCAATAGCATATGATTGGCGCTGGCTTTGAAAAAGGAGCACTAACATACTTAACCAGAGGTAGGGGCTATTGGCAGGAAGATCTCTTGAAAGATTTGCAAATTGCTCAGCAATTAAGCAGCTCTTCTACCTCTTCATTTATGAAGGATTGAGCATCGGAAAGCATCATGGATGCTAATGTTGCATCGCCCTGATAGCTCATCTCGATCTGCATATCTCCATTTTCCGATGGACTATTACAAGTGATCAAGACATAACACGCATGCTTACCAGCTAAACGCTTTTTTACTTCGGTGTGAACGTTACGTTTCATCCTTTTCCTTTTCAGAATAGATAAGAGCCACTTTAGAAGGGTCTTGCTTGCAAATTACCCAATTGCCTATTTATACACAATCGCTGAGTTTTAAAAATCATGAGAAGCCTAGGCTGTCCTCGGTAATTAAAAAAAAGAAAAGTGTGGAGTGCGGCGGCTTGTCCTTGCAAATTGACATATCTTTTTCTTGACTTTTGAAAGAGTGTATAAAATGCACTCATAAATCTTACCTATATGGGCGCCTAAAGCTATTTCTGGAGTGCGGTGACTTGTCGCCGCTTTTTGCTCATCTCGACTTGTCGAGATGTTTAT
>CAZZJE010000315.1:0-3352 GCA_964654295.1 uncultured bacterium
AAAATGTATCATCTAGAGGCATAGCCATTCGTCGAATGGCTATGCGATTTAATTTTACGGTAGGATGACGACTCTAGGTTCGCTTGTTTGGCCGAACATGTCGACAGCTTCGAGCGTGTAGACGTTTTGGTAAATGAGCTTTGATTTGCGCAGGGAAGTCTCCAAAATTCTTGTCAGGCCTATTATGCAACAAGGCCGCATTTATTGGGTAATAACTGTTTTGTTGTTGTAAAGAGGGTTTCTTTATAAAAAATTAATAAAAGGATAGCATTTTTTAAAAGTTTAGAAATTGAATAAAAAACCGTTTATAAAGTATTTGTAAGAAATTTGTATGTTTAATCCCGTCGGAAATGCTATTCCATCTAGGCCTTTAGATCTCTCTACTCCGGATCACTCTTCGGTTCAACGAGAGCAGCCAACCACTGAAACCTCTTCACAGCGCTCATTGCCAGAAGTGATTGAAGCGACCTTCTCTTGCTCTAGCTCAGCGATCCAGCAAGCGACTGCTGTAGCTGCGACAAAGAAAAAGAAGAAAAAGAAAAAAAAGGGAAAAGGAGCCTCTACGTCAAGAGCGACCGATCTGACAAAGATTTATTATAACGTGATCGTAGATCCAAAGAAGATGGGCCGAGACAAATGTCCATGTTGCACAGACAAGCTTTGCAATAAAGAAATAGAGGTTTATCGCGTTCCTTTGAGTTTATTACCGCATCAAGTGCAAGCCGAACTTTTAAGGCGTAATTATAAAGAAGATAAGGAGATTGCAAAAGAAACAGCTCAAGAACGGCTAAGACGCTTATCGATGGAGCAATTTGACAATAAGCCTGTGATTGAAGTGACCAGTCTTACGCCTATACGTTTTACTCAGTTTGGTAAAGCGACTCCCAAGGCATTTATTGAAAAATTTGGCCTCTCTTTTCAAGCCTATTTACAGAAAAACATTTCTGAAAAATTTACTAATGCGCCTTCTTCTGCAGAAGGAAATGTGTCCGTAAACAGGACTATTCCTGAAGGAAAATATATTGTTTATTCTGTAAAAGCCCCAGAGATAAACGCTAAGGACCTTGTGATGGTGTATGATTCGGAAGATCGAGATAAAGTTATGAGGGAGCATAAACAAATTCCTAACCTATATTTAGCCTTTTTAAGTGATTTGTTGAAATGGGCAGAAGAAAAACAGGTTTATCCCTATGATTTAAATGTTATTGATACCCTTATTCATTTGAATATAAGCTTTATTCGCTCCAGTTCTCTTTCTCAACAGAATAAACAAATTTTATTGGATGTTTTGGCTTCTAGTTGGATAGATGTTAAAAAGGAATTACATTATTTTATATGGGGTACCTATTCAAAATCTGAAGTTAAAAAAGAGCATGAAAATTTTTTAAAGTGTAAAACTTTTCTTAAAAATGGTTTGTTAAAAATAGAGAGTTTTTTTTCACAAAATACTCTTTCTAAATTTAGAAGTGAGCATAAAGAGGAGGTCCAGCGGTTTCTTAGCAGTTTAAAGAAAAAAAATGACTATTTTATCAACTGGTTAAAGCTTGGAACAGATATTCATGCAGTTTCATCGGCTAATTTTTATTATAGCCATTTTAATTTGCTTCAAAATAAAACTTTAGATGCCGTTTCCCTTTGCTATCAAAAAGAAACTCCACTTACTTCCTATATCGATTGGCAAAAAAATAGAATAAATTTTTTACTTGCTCTGTTGTTACGTATGCAAAAAGAGAATGAAGCCTTATATACGATGACTCTTCCTTTTGTTCCCATGATCAATCGAGGCTTCCAAGAGAATAATTTTAAGCTGGCCTATATTTATTTAGACAAGATCCAAAAAATAATCGTAAGACAGGTTTTTAACCGTGATGATTATAAAGAGTTTAAGCCTTACGTAGGCGATATAGGATCAAATAGTTTTTTCCATGAGATTGCCAGTCTAATCGGTCTTGTCAAATATGTATCATCCTCTATATGTGACGACCTAATTGGAAATAGACAAGATGAAGTAGGGACCTTACTAGATGCAAGCCAGTTAAATTTTTCGAGCATACAGAGCTCCACATTCTTACCGATTACAAACTGGAGTAAGTATTTGCAATCAAAAGGGCATAAGGATTTTTCTCAAGATATAACTAACTTATTTAGCACTATTGTTGAATTACAAAAGGTTTGTTTAGTGGTTAGGGACTTTGAGAAACAACTATTTTCTAAATATGCAGTCGACTATTTTGAGAAGCAGGGAGCTAATCATGTTGAAGTGTTAGAATATTTGAAAAATAGGAGCGAAAAGAGCTTTTCTAGTATCATAAAAGACTTGATAGCTAGTAAAAAATGCAATTAATTTATCCAATCTATGATTATTATTTAGCGATTTATCAAAACATTGAAGCATCTCTCAAGTTGTCGTTGAATAAATTAAATTTATTAATAAATCATATTCAAAGTTCTGCTTTTTTACATCTGTTAGAGAGCGACGAAAACCAGTTGTCTGTTGAGGAGCTGCGTCAACAATTTGAAGGGATTAATAAGATCATTAATGAATGGATTGTTCCAACTATCAATTATTTGAACGCTTCAATGGATCTTTTTTCGTACAAAACGAATTCTAGTGTTAATCAAAGAAACAAAGTTCAGTTTTGTGGGGTGGGTGTTAATTTATTTAATACAAAGCAGAAGATATTTGATACATTTGCTGAGAAGTTAAGGCTTATTCGGGAAGAGCAAAAGCAGACTCAAGAACCTTTAGAGATTGTTGTAAAAGAAGAAGAGTCAGTTCCAGAAAAGGTAGAAGAGTCAAAAGGAAAAGGGTTGGATGCTGAGCCTGAACCTGAAGTCTCATCTTCGAAAGAGCAATCCTATCAAGTTGTCACTGCTCCTAAAGATCGAGAGATATTCAAAAAGAGAGAATCTAAAAGCAGTCAATCTTCTCTTTCAACTTCAACGCCTAACCAGGAGCTGAGAGAAAGGGTGCAAGACATTCTTAAAGGAACGACTCAAAAGATTTTGTCTGACCTCAATGAACTTATAAAAGAGCATCATGCCCTTAAGGAGTTAATGTTTGGAAAGGGCAGCCACATGAAGCTCTATATCAATCGCCATCTTGTTTTAATTCCAAAGCATCGCACGTTGAAGCGAGGAACTGCCACAAATATTCAGAAATCGATTGTAGTGGCTTTAGAAAAGCCGCTATAGTTTAGACGTTTTTATGCAACTTTGCATAAAATTGCTGAGATTATTGTCAGCAATCTTTTCAGGGATCGTCGCGGGAGCGACAAAGCTCTCAAATGTACTTAAAAGTAGCGTAGGCTTTAGAGGTAATTGCAAAATTGTTGTCTTATGAGGCCCAATG
>CAZZJE010000316.1:0-1390 GCA_964654295.1 uncultured bacterium
AGAGCTTTGTCGACCAGATGATTCCTAAAATGCGTCAAGCACTCTACCACGATTTGGGCGTGCGGTTTCCGGGCGTTCACGTGCGAACAGACTCCCCTATTTTAGATAAGGATGAATATTCGATTCACCTAAACGAAGTGCCTATCGTCCGAGGAAAAGTTTTAGAGGGCTACCTATTAACCAATGAGAGCGAAGAGAACCTCAAACGCTATAACTTGCCTTTTAACACCTATACAAACTCTTTAGGACTGCCTTCCCTGTGGGTCGAAATGAAATATAAAGAGTTATTAGATAAGGCTGGGATCAAATATTGGAACTCTTTGGAAGTGATGATTTTGCACCTTTCCTACTTCTTTAGGAACTATGCGAATGAATTCGTTGGTATCCAAGAGGTCAAGTCGATGCTTGAATTCATGGAGAAATCTTTTCCTGACCTTGTGAAAGAGGTGACGCGTCTCATTCCTTTACAAAAGATGACGGATATCTTTAAGCGTCTGATCCAAGAGCAGATATCTGTCAAAGATTTAAGAACAATCTTAGAAGCACTCAGTGAATGGGCTCAGACAGAAAAAGATACCGTGCTTTTAACAGAGTATGTGCGCTCCTCTCTAAAGCGCTATATTAGTTATAAATATTCCCAAGGCCAATCTGTTCTTTCGGTCTATATTTTAGATCCTGAAATTGAAGATATGGTCAGAGGGGCAATCAAGCAGACATCGGCAGGCTCTTACCTCGCTTTGGATCCAGATTCTGTACAGTTGATTCTACAAGGGGTTCGCAATACCGTTGCAGCGCCTCCTCCCGGAGGCCAGCCACCAGTTCTGCTTACTGCCATCGACGTTCGTCGCTTTGTGCGAAAATTGATCGAGATGGAATTTACCGGTATTTCGGTCGTCTCTTACCAAGAAATCATTCCTGAAATTCGCATTCAACCTTTAGGAAGGATTCAGATCTCATAAGAGACATCTAAATTAAAGGGAGGATACACTCCCTTTTAGAAGTGAGGACATTATGTCAGACTTCTTTGGACAAGTTCGCGAGGGGTTTGGCACCCAACAAAATATTAATATTACTCTTGCAGCCATGAAAGAGGCTAAGCAAGATAATATTCAGGAACAATTTGCTCAACAGGTCGATACGGCTAAAGACCTCAAGTTTGTGTTTACAGAATCAGCTAACCCCTTTCCTCGTCTACAACAAGCTCGCAAACCGTTGAAAGCACAAAAAGGCCGCGTTGCCAAGATGGGAGCCAGCACAGAAGATAAAGCGGGCAAACTTTCTACTGCCCCTCTTAATCAAAAGGCTCGCGACTTTGAAGCTAAGAATCCTGAGCTTAAAGCTCGCGCTTTAGCCGCCTTACGTGAAGCCATTAAGGGAGATGACAATGCCG
>CAZZJE010000316.1:1400-3352 GCA_964654295.1 uncultured bacterium
TTAAAGAATTTTATGAAGATCCAACCCTGGCCGATGAAGCGCTCAATTTCTTAAGCGAAACAACGGAAGGAACCTTAAATCAAAATGTCCAGCAGGCCAAAGAGAAGTTGGGTAAGGAGTTCAAACGCGAAATTGCTGCCGGGCGTAATATTGGTGCCTTGGCTCGCGAAGCCTCAGAAAAGGGCATTGGCACACCCAACTCGCTACGAGATATGTATCGCGATATTACAGGCAATCCACGCGACTCAAACACCCTTTTCCAAGAGCTTTCTCAGCGCTACTCGTTCAAGGATCTCAAAAAGGTCATTGGCTTCCTGCTCCACTCCCTAGGTGCCGATATGAAGGCCAAAGGCCCTTCTATCCCACGTGCATTCTTGCACCGACTACTCACTGAAACGCGCTCTCTGCAAGCCATCATGGGGGTCTATCGTTTCTTTAGAGGTCGTATGGACCTTATCGAAAAGATGTTTGCCAAAGAGGGCTTAGAAGTGCCCGATACACTTACCTTTGAAGCGTTAGCCAAAGAGTTTATGGCTCTTGTTAGAGAGCGCTATCCTACTTCTGACAAAGTCAAACAGATGCCAGGACGGCTGGGTATTGATAAGTGGATTTTAGCCAAGATTATTGTGTTGAGCCAGCTACGCGATGCAATACGAGAAGTTGCAGCTAACCAGATCTACCGCTCTCTACAGCATCGAGATGAAACCTATATGGCTATCTTAGAGGCCTTAGAAGATCTTGAAGATGAGCTTGAAGAGCTTCTTGAGCAGATGGGCGAGGACGATGAGGAGGAAGAGGATAATTCCCGTCGTGGAAATCGTCAAGGTCAAGACGATGAAGATTCGGATGAGTAAATTTGTGAGTTGTAGGAGTCTAGAATGGATACCGATCTCTTTAGCGCACTATTAAGTGAATTGGGTCAAGCACTCGAACTCTCCAACTTGCATCCTGACCGCAACAACACCTGCCAACTGCACTTTCGCGATGGCTTAGATCTCTGGCTGCAGGTTGATGAAGAGAAGCGAGTTTTGATCATGCTAGCAGACCTAGGACGTATGCCAGGTGGTGCGCAACGCACAGCTCTCTATCGAGCTGCACTGAAAGATAATGGGCGACCACCTCCACGCAATGGAATTTTTGCCTATAGCCGAGAGGCCGATAGTTTGGTATTATTCAAGTTTCTGCCATTGCAGAATTTGAGAGGCGACCAAGTAGCAGAGGCTTTAATGCCGATGATGGAAAAGGCGAATGTCTGGCGTACAGCTATTGCTAATGGCGAAGTGCCCAATGTTGAAACAGTCAGAACATCCGATCGTATGGGGCTTTTCGGCATGAGGCCTTGATGAACTTAGTGGACTGAGCAAACGCCTACTAATCTAGAAATTCAACTTCCTCAAATTTCGCTGTCAGTCGGTCGATTAACTCTGAATCTTTAGAAAAAATGTCCCCAAACGCCCCCTCAATCAGATCAACCACGATGTCACACGCTTCATACATCTCTTTTTCACTGGTGTAGCGATGCAATACGCTTTGATCTGTCGAACCGATCAAAAGGATGCGGTAGATCTGTTTTAGTTTATAGACAAGTGAATGTAGCTCTTGCCATGTGAGAGGTTGTTCTTTGATTTTTTCATTGAATCCTTTTGCTTCTAGATGCAAAAGAGCCCAATGGAACGATTTTCCATTGTGAATTTCTTTCAAGACGTCTAAGAGTTTTATCTCTTGTCCATTCTCTTCGCCATAAATTCTTATTCCTCTGCCCATATCTTTTAGCTCTCATATTTAAACCTTTGCAAGGAGCAAACAGTGACAGGATGTGGAGTAGGAAGTCCAGAAAACCCAACCTATCTAACCAGCACAACATTTCCTCCAACACAAATAACAGCGTTTGAGACTACTTTTTGGAGTGCGGCGACTTGTCGCCGCTTTTTGCTCATCTCGACTTGTCGAGA
>CAZZJE010000317.1:0-3350 GCA_964654295.1 uncultured bacterium
TTTAATTCAAGCAAAAGCATGCGTAAATATCAGGAAGAGCTATTTTGTATCATCTCACTATTTTCAGTAACCTGAGAAGGTTGTAAATCACCCTCTTGATTAGGAGATGGATCAAAAGCCTCATCTCCAAATGAGACCGTTGCAGGAACGCGAATTTTACTACACAAGCGGTTAAAAAGTGGTTTAGGCTCTTTTTCACCCTTATCAATATTGACTGGAATAATGGGGTAATGGGATCCCTCTAGCAGCTCTTGAATGGTATAAAGCTGTTTAATTTTTTCTACTGCATGAGTTAATTCGTTTGGATGGACGAAAATACAGACAGAGATCCCCTTTTCCAAAGCCGATTTGATGGCATATAAAGCTGCTTGGCTCTGTTTTTGCGGTTCAATTTCGGGGATTAGAACAATGCGGAGCAGTCGATAAAAGCTCTTTGTCCAGCCATGGCTGATCTGATGCTCTTCTACAAAGAAGCGTAGCCGTCTTTTTTGAGCACCTAGCATGAGTAGAGTATCGTTCCATGCTGTGTGAGGCACAACATAGATTGCAGGTGTGTCGGGCAGAAAATCGATTCCCTTATAAGAAACTTTGAAATGAATCCAGGAGAGCAGCATGCCAATTAAGCGAGAGAGGTAATCAAAATATTGGTAACTGATCACAGCAACGAGGGCGAGGTTGAGGCTGCCGATGACAGTAAAACCCTTATCGGCATTAAACTCGAAGACCTCAAAGATTAAATAGATCAAAAAGGAGGCACAAAGAACACCAAAAAAGCTCAAAAAATTGGTAGCCGCAACCATTTGCCCACGGGATTGGTTAGGGCTGGCAATTTGAATGTAAGAGTCGAGTGGAATTTGGTACATCCCTCCAAATAATCCCAAAATCACAACGAGAGGGACAACAGCAAAGAGTGAATCTGAAAAATAGTCGAGAAAATAGCTGCTCAAAGTGACACCAATACCGGCGAGAGGGACGATGCCAAGTTCCACAATTTTTCCAGACAGCTTTCCTGCAATCAAAGCTCCAATTCCAATGCCGATGGCAGTTAAGAGAAAAAGGTAACCTCCTTGGACATCAGTTAGTCCAAGAGATTGCACAGCAAAAGGAATCATATTGAGCTGAACAAACGCTCCAAGAAAGAGAAAGTAAGCTGACCCGAAGATTGCCATAAGGAGAGAGGGCTGAGTGGCAGCTTGACGTAGGCTAGAGTAGATTTCTCGCAGAAAAAAGGGGTCAAAAGGTTTGGAAGAGCCCGATGGAGGTGTGTATTCGATACAAAAGCTGGCCAACATGCCTATAATGGCAATTCCAATGCAAAAGGTAGAGGCGAAAATAAAGTCGCGGTCTGAAATATCGAGTAGGAAAGAGGCTGAGAAGGTTCCGAGGATGATAGCTAAGAAGGTAAACGAGGTCATGAGACCGTTTGAACGAGAGATCTTTTCTTGAGCAACAAGTTCGGGAACAATTCCATATTTTGAAGGGCCAAATAGAGCACTTTGGGCAGCTAAAAGAAATAAAATGCAGTAAGAGCCCCAGATACTATGGGTGTAAAAAGCAGCGAGTCCGGCAATCATAATCCCCAATTCCATCACCTTGGTTAAGACGATGATATTGCGTTTGCTGCAGCGGTCGGCTAGTGTGCCAGACCAAGCTGAAAAGAGTAGAAAGGGAAGAACGAAGGTCGCACCGGTCGAAGCAAGGATAATCGCGCTATGTTCGATGCCTTGGATTTGAATGAAAAAAAAGACGATCAACAATTTGTAGATGTTGTCGTTAAGAGCTCCCAAAAATTGCGTGATGTTTAAATATGTAAATGAAGAAAGCCGTCTAATTACACTCACTCCAATCAATTCCTGTTTTTCAAATATAGAGTCAATCGTGAGTATGAGCCAGGATAATTTTCAGGACAAGTCCTTTTTTTTTAACTTATATTAAACTAAATATTTAATAAATCTTATTTATTATTAGTTAGAATTTAGTTGTTAATTAAACTAATTTCTACAAGAAAGTTATGGGCATACAAAGAGTTAAAAGTTTTACAGTTCAAGTTCCTCAGTTTGAAGAAGGGGAAGGAATTAAAAAGTCGACGCGTTCCGAAGTTGTAAAGATTAAAGTTTACCCAAAATTTGTCGGCTGGCTTTTTTCTTGGTTTAAAGCGGCTTCTGTTCATCGTCACGAGCGTGGTACCTATTACTTGTCCAAAGAAGCTCGGCAGTCGCTTTATGACCAGATGAAAAATTTGTACAAGTTAAACGAGATTCTTCCCGATCAGTGTCCTGAAAAAATTATCGGGCAAATTTTTGAAGAGAAGGTGTTTGGCGATTTTAAAAAGATGCGTCCATTAGCAAAAGATCGAGCAGATCCAATTGTTAGTGATCTGGCGTTAGAGGCCATGAACCGAGTCTCGGATGTGCCTGTCATTCGCAAAAATGATTTGGCTTGGATCATTGCCAATGTCAAGCCAGGCTCCATATTGACAGTCAATGTACATGAAAGTTATGGCTTCAGCCCTAGCCTTGTCATTGCAGGGCAGCGTTTTGCTCGAACAAAAGATGTTAACCACTATCATACACGGGCGCTGCATACATTGACTTGCGTGGCTCCCGGAAAATTTTTTGAAGCGACGCCCTCTCCAAATGGAGATCAGGTGCGTATTCTTGACTTTAATCAGCAGTCGCTTAACCTGCCTTTTGGAAGCAACAGTGAGTATCATGTTTATGAGCCAAGATATGAGGAAATGAGTGATGAGAAGAGAGAGGTTTGGGAGAAGCGTTTTAAGGAAATGCTTCACATTGCAAATAACTACGGTGTCACAAATACAACAAAGTTAACTCAAGAGCAAGTATTGGCTCTACATATCTTTGAACACGTTTTACCAGAAAAAATAATCCCTTCAAAATTAAAGTATGCTCCAAAAGATGCTCTACTTTCGGTGCTTAAACGCAACCGTTTTGGTAAGGGTGCTAAAAGGCGTATTTTCCAAGAGGTATTAACTCGGCAAACAGGGTTAACGGATCCTTTAACAGCTAAAGGCAAGCGCTCCTTTATCTGTTCGGCTTTGACAACCTGGTTATTGCAGGGAATGCAGCATGAAGAGATTACAGAAAGAGTGGTAGCGAAGCTAAAAGAGCAGGACAGAGAGCTTGAGATCCCGAAGATAATCCCCTATCCGGAAAAAATTCAAAATCCAGGAAAATTTGTTCGCACGCCTGGCCATAATAAAGAGCAAATTAAAGCCGAAATAAAAGAGCATCGCGCAAAGTTGGCCGCTTATAAAAAGGGCTGTAAAGAGTATGAAAAGCAGTGCGAAAAAATCGATAGAGCAAATGGGAAAGAGATTTCCAAGTGGG
>CAZZJE010000318.1:0-3340 GCA_964654295.1 uncultured bacterium
GATTCTAAAAGCCAACAGCCAGCCTTGTGCTCATTTTCTGCTAAAAACATGGGAACAGTTCCATGGCGGCATTTAGGCATGACATAGGGACAGCGGGGATGGAAACGACATCCAGTCGGGTAGTTACCAAGAGAAGGAACGCTGCCTTTAATTGCTTGCAGACGCTTTTCTCTGTCTTGAAGATGAGGCCGAGAAGCAAATAGACCTTGCGTATAGGGATGCAAAGGCTTTTCGAAGAGATCGAGGCAAGAGGCCTTTTCAACCGCCTGGCCAGCATACATGACGATCACATCATCTGCCATTTCAGCGACAACGCCTATATCATGCGTAATTAACAAAAGAGCCATCCCTCTTTCTCGCTGCAGCTTTCTAATCAGCTCTAGTACCTGAGCCTGTATCGTCACATCTAGTGCCGTTGTCGGTTCATCTGCAATTAAGATATCAGGGCGGCAAAGGAGAGCCATCGCAATCATCATGCGCTGGCGCATTCCTCCCGACATCTGATGAGGATACTCTAAAACGCGCTGCTCGGGAGAAGCAATCCCTACATCTTTGAGCGTCACTAAGATATGCTGGATCGCTTCATCGCCAAACATTCCCAAATGACTTTCAACAACTTCAAGCAGCTGATCTAAAATGGTATAAACGGGATTTAACGCACTGCTAGGATCTTGGAAAATCATAGCCAAGCGTGCCCCTCTTATCTGCTGCATCTTCTTCTCAGGTAGTGTCAGCAGATTCTCTCCTCGGTAAAGGACACGTCCTGTCGAGGGCAGAGCGGGTGGCTGAGGCAAGATGCGCATGAGAGAGAGGGCACACATCGATTTACCACAGCCCGACTCTCCCACTAAAGCAAGAGTTTTACCACGAAATAGATCGAAAGAGAGATGATCGACAACGGCGTAAGTAGAGTTTCCTAGACGTAAATGGGTCGTCAACTCTTCAACTTTAAGGATCGCTTCTGACATTTTCTTCTACCTTGAAACTTAAGCCTATTCTGCCATACGAGTGGCTATATGCGAGAGAAAATTTTATAACGGCTTGATTTGCTCTAGAATTCAAAATCGACTATGATTCTATATTTAGGCTTTCTATCTTCAATGGCGTGAGGTTACATGCAAATGCTCACTATCCTGCAACTCTTCGGTCGCTCCCCTTTTGCTCCTTTACAAACCCACATGTCTAAAGTGGCGATATGCGTCTATCTGCTTCGCGATCTATTTAATGCCTTAGAAAAAAATGAGCAAGCTCTCGTTGAAAAAATTGCAGAACAGATTGCTGTTACCGAACATGAAGCCGACCTAGCAAAAAACGATATCCGCAACCATCTTCCAAAAAGCCTCTTTTTAGCAATCGACAGAACCCAACTCCTTGAGATTCTGACGTTGCAAGATCACTTGGCTGATTTGAGCGAAGATGTCGCTGTCTTAATCACCCTTAAGCCTCTACAGATGCCGCCCACCTTGCTTGAAGATTTCAAAGGGTTTTTAGAGAAAAACCTAGAAGCTTTTGACAGCACCTATGCCATCAGCAAAGAGATGCATGAGTTACTAGAGAGCTCCTTTTCTGGGACAGAAGCCAAAAAGGTTCGGCATATGGTTGAAAAAGTTTCATTAAAAGAGCACGAAGCAGATCTCTTGCAACGCGAGCTTTTAAAGAAGCTGTTTTCGATTGAAGAAGAGCTGAACGCTGGAACATTTATCTTGTGGCTTAAAATTTTCGAAGTCATCAGCAATATTTCTAATGGTTCAGAACGTTTAGCGAATCGTATTCGCATGACATTAGAACTTAAATAGCTTGGGGAGCTCAATAAATGCCTTTAGAGATGCCTTTAGAGTCACTCGTCTTGTTGATACTTATCTTAGCAGCAGGCCTCTACATGGCCTGGAGTATCGGAGCTAACGACGTTGCCAATGCAATGGGAACTTCGGTTGGTTCAGGAGCGTTAACTCTTCGTCAAGCTGTCGTCGTTGCTGCTATATTGGAATTTTCAGGAGCATTCTTTTTTGGATCGAATGTCTCCGAGACGATTCAGAGAGGAATTGTCCGCATGGACATCTTCCAGCTCGACTACCGTCTTTTGGTCTATGGAATGCTTGCCTCTCTGCTAGCCTCTGGAGCATGGCTCCAGCTTGCCTCCTATAATGGATGGCCCGTCTCTACAACTCATTCCATTGTAGGAGCTGTCGTAGGATTTGGCGCTATCATTGGAGGATTGGATGCGATTTATTGGGGAAATGTTGCTTTCATTGTCACTAGCTGGATTGCTTCTCCGCTCATTGGTGGATTCATCTCTTACATGATCTTTCAAGCGCTGCGACATAAGATCTTCTACTCCCCCGATCCTGTCGAAGCTACTAAGCAGCTGACCCCTTTTATGGTCGCAGGAGTCATTGCCACGCTCTCTCTCATCTTAGTCTACAAAGGAATTCCTGGGTTAAAAGAGAACCTCTCCTTAATCGAAATGCTTTTCTGGATCACTATTCCAAGTGCTTTAGGAGCTGGGTTAAGCTACCTGCTTGTCCGCAGGATCGTTTCCCCTTCAGCCGAGCGGCCTCCCCAGCAGCCGCTCTATGGTCCAGAGATCGCCACTGAGCTAGACAAAGCCTCCAAACATCTCAAACGTGTCCATGATGCTTCGCATGGCGAAGTGCACTACAAAACTAGCTTGATGCTGGAAGAAGTTAAAGAGCTCTCTCAATCTCTAAGAGAGACTCCTATTGATGTTGGTGAGACAGACTATTTAATTGTTGAAAAGATCTTTGGTTACCTTCAGCTGATGAGTGCCTGCTTGATGGCTTTTGCTCATGGAGCCAACGATGTTGCTAATGCGATTGGTCCACTTTCAGCTGCAGTCACGACTCTTATGACACAATCTGTCACGAGTTCAGCACCCATTCCAGCTTGGTCGTTGGCTTTAGGAGGCTTTGGTATTGTCATTGGATTAGCTACATGGGGATGGAGGGTGATTGAAACCATTGGCAAAAAGATTACTGAATTAACTCCAACACGCGGATTTGCTGCAGAGTTTGGTGCCGCGACAACTATCCTATTAGCCTCTCGCCTAGGACTGCCTATCTCTACAACACACACTCTTGTTGGATCAGTGATTGGTGTTGGCATGGCACGCGGCTTTGAAGCCCTCGATTTGAGCACCATGCGAACAATTGTCATCTCTTGGGTTGTCACCGTTCCTGCTGGAGCAATCGCCTCGATCTTCTTCTTTGAAATTATCGACTGGGCCTTTAGCTAGTTTACCATTTAGCTAAAGGAGGCATGGAGCAGAGAAAAGCTTCTGGATTTCCACCCGACTGCACACCAAAGCGTGTTCCGCGGTCAT
>CAZZJE010000319.1:0-3333 GCA_964654295.1 uncultured bacterium
CCCATTTCTTGCTCCTAAACTTAACAGTGCTAAAAATAGAGAAGTTTAACAGAAGAGTTGTCGGATGCCAAATCTAAAGTTGGTAAAACGGAGATAACGAAAGTTTGACGTTGAACTTCAATCCTCCAAAAACTATCCTGTCCCTTAAGTATAATGCAGCTTGTTAAATTTTTATTTTAGTGAGGTTGAGCCTTGACTAAAACAGATCATCACGAATTAGATCCATCTATTTTGGCATCTTTGTCATTTGAAAAAGAGGTTAACAGCTTAAGCTCCTCCTCTTTAGCTGAGGAGGCAGATAAGTTGAAGCGGCTAGTGATTGCTCTAAAGAAGAAGCAGGAGCAGACAGTCCGCATGTTGCTAGAGACTGAGGAGGAGTGCAAGGCTTTAAAAGGTCAGCAGGCAACTCTAAAGCAGATTATCGAGCAGACTCGCCAGCAAAATGAGCAGCTTCAGCACGAGCATAACGCGACACTCAAACGTTACCACCATCTCACTGAAGAGTCTGAACAGCTGAAACAGGGGCAAGGTGCTGTCGTTCAGATTCAGCAAAAGCTAGAGGAGCAGGTAAAGCGTCAGCATGAGCTGGCCATGCGTCTAGAGGAGAGCCAGGAATTAAACACGCAGCAGAAGCAGCGCCTTGAGAAGTTAGCAGCAGTCTTGCGGGAAAAAGAGAAACGGATTAATGACCTGCAGCAATTTGAATATAGCTATCGTCGAGCCAGTGAGCAGAAGCAGGAGTTTGCCGCCTCATTAGAGAAAGAGTCGCATCTACATCAAAGCCTCATACGCGATGTTGAGCAGCTGCAGCAAGAGTTAGAAGAGAGCCGCCGTCATAATGAGCAGCTGGAACGTGTGATCGCCTACTTGCGCGAGCGTTCCGAAGAGGTTCATTTGGAAGGGCGTCAGCTGCAAGAGGAGCTGCAGCGCAGGCAAGATAGTCTAAATGTGCTTCAGCAAGAGAAAGAGGCGCTTCAGAGTGAGCTAGGGCAAAGCCACTATCGCGAAGAGCTAAAGCGTCAGGAAAGCGACGCTTTACGTTCGGAACTCGACCAGCTGAAAGGGCATTTCACCCAGCTTAAAAATAAGACGATTCATATTCAGCAAGAGCTCAAGAAAAAAGAGAGCTCTCTGTTAGAAGCTAATCAGATTCTTGAGCGCTTGAAAGATGAAAAGCAGAGCGCTGACTATCACCTTGAAGAGTTTCATCGCCAGCGAGACTTCTTGCAACAGGAGATTCAGCAGCTGCGACATAGCCGTGAAGAGTCTCAGGTTCTCCAGAAGCAGCTAGAAGAGGGATTGCAAGAGGCTCGTCAGCATGAGCAGTGGCTTCGTCAGCAATACGCTGACGCCAAAAATAGCTCGGCTGAAGAGCAGCAGCACAATAGTCAGCTGCGTGAAGAGATTGAATCGCTTAAATACGAAATGGGCCGTGCTAAGCAGCATGCGGATGAGCTTCAGCAGCAGCTAGCGAGAGAAAAAGAGCATACAACAGCTATAGAGCAAGAGCGACACTCTTTAGAAGAGCTATTGGCTCATAAGCAGAGTGAAATAGAGAGTGTGCATCGTGAATATGCCTTGGCTGCAGCTGTTCGAGAAAGCGATCATATGGAGAGTTTGCGTCAACAGCAGCAAAAGGCCGATTCGTTGCAGCAGCGCTTGGAAGAGTTTCAGCAGCTACAAGCAGATAAAGAGCAGCTTATTGAAAAATATGAAGAGCTAAAAGAGGAGTTTCACCTCTTAAGCGATCGACTCGACGAAGCAAATGATGTTAGAAAATCGGCCGAAGTGCAGCGCGACGCCTTTGGACAATCTTTAGAAGAAACGCAGCAATCGTTGAGTACTCTTCAGCAAGCTTTTGAAGATCTGCAGCGTGAATCAGAAACTCTCAAAGAGCAGCTATCTCAGCAAGAGCAGCAAAACGAAGATAAGGAGATGCGTTTAAAAATTGCGCAGCAGCATCTAGCTAAAAAAGTCAAAGAGTCAACTTTGCTTAACGATGAGATGCGTGAAAAAGAGGAGCTGATCTTCGAACTGAAAGAGTCTTTAAAACAGAATGAAGAGAAGCAAGAGCAGCAGCGCGAAGAGATTGAACAGCATAAAGAGCGAGTGATTCATTTAGAAGATACCCTCCAGCAGCAAATTAAATCTTCTGAAGAGCATCTGCATAAGTGGGAAGATAAATATTTTGCAATGAGCAAACGCCACCAGGAAGCAGAAGCCAAGTGGCAAGAGTGCCAAGCTCGGATCAGTGAGCTGGAGAAGTTGGAAGAGAAATATACCCAAATGCAGGCTTTTTTAGTTAACTTTGGTAACTTTATGGGAGCGCCAGTAGGAATGAGTCCGATGGCACATTCGCCTCTACATCACTCCTTAGCAGCGACAACTTTACCAAGAGAAGATCTCTCTAAAAGCAATGTGGCAACCTATCGCCGCGAAGAGGGGTCAACTCGTTTTGTTTTAGAAAACGAAAATAGCCCTGAAAATGGCTTAGAAAATGGCGAAGATGCCTTAGTAGGACACAAAGCAGCTCCAGGCATGCAGCTGTTTGACACTTCACAGCTTCCTTCAAATAAACCTCGCAAGACACTATTTGACTAAACGTGGCTCAATCCTCGATTATTCATGAAGAGAGTGTGATCTTAGGCATTGACCCTGGAACCTCAGTTACAGGTTACGGGGTCATTGCTTTGCGGCAAGGCAGAACCTCTCCTTTAGATTACGGTTGCATCCGTCCCCCTTCTAAGCTAAAGCTCAGCGAGCGCTATCTCATACTCTTTCGCGGAATGGAGGAGCTTCTTAAACGGTTTAAGCCGACTGCAGTTGTTGTCGAATCTCAATTTTTAAAACACAATTTTCAAAGTGCTCTCAAAGTCGGAATGGCTCGTGGTGTCGTGGTGGGAGTTGCCAAAAATTTAGGTGTTCCCGTCTACTGCTATTCGCCAGCGGAAGCTAAAAATAGCGTTGTCGGAAATGGCCGAGCTAGCAAAGAGCAGGTGGCTGGAATGATCGCTCGTCTCCTAGCCATCCAGATCAAACAGCTACCCCTAGATGCCTCCGACGCCTTAGCTTTGGCTCTCTGCCATGCGGCCCGAAAAAATCAGTGGGAAGAGTTTGAGTTTTGAGAGAGGCTTCTGGTAGAATAGTCGGTTTGGTGCAGTAAACGTTACGTACCTAAGAAGGTTGAGTCACGCGAAGCATTGGACGCATCTTTTCTTGATTTTTGAAGATTTTAATAACAGAGCGTTGTGTTAGGCTTCGAAGAGGCCGGCACAATTTTAGGCCTTAGCCTTATCTTTCTGTATGTTTGATTTAAAAAACTGGGGCTAAAGA
>CAZZJE010000320.1:0-3313 GCA_964654295.1 uncultured bacterium
CACGGTGGCTGCCAGCAAATAGTTGAATAAAAGGAGGAAAGAGGTCATGAATGGTTGGCTGCAGTTGTTTTAGCCTTAGATATTGTTGTAAATCGGCTGAAATATAGTTTTTTTCTGAAAGGCTAAACTGAATGGCGCATAAGGGGATTGACAAATGGCGGCATAGGTGGATTAGAAATTCGCTCTGCAAACGATATAGAGGGAAAGAGAGCAGCTGATCTTCCAAACTTTTAGAAGCATACATCATCATTTTCTCATCTAACTGCAGCAGACGAGCCTGGGAATAGAGAGCGCTGATGAGGTCGCAAATGAGCTTAAATTGCTCCAGAAGTTCACTAGAAGAGAGAGGCAGTTCCAACCGTTCGATCTTAAGCATCCCAAAAACTTGGCTAGTATAGACATCAATTAATGGCCCTGCCAAAACTCCTTCGTTGAGTAAAACCGATTTATCAAGAGGTGAATCACGATAGACGATACGCATTGTATTCACAACTTGTTTATAGAGAGGATTAGAGGTAACAAAGCGTCTTAAGTAGACGTCATCGTCTTGCCAACCGAAGCAGATCGTTGCTTCCAATCCACTAGAACCGCAGGCAAATACTGAAAACTTTTGAGGCTTTAGAGCAGCCACTACCAGGTTGTCTAGCTGTGTGATGATCTGAGCGGGTTTCAGCATACTTAGATCGCGAAGCGCAGCATAAATTTGGCACAAAGATTCCCTCTGCTCATTTAATTGCTGCTGCGTTAAGCTGCTCTGCTGCTTAATTTCTGTTTGCTGCTGCTGGACCTGCTCAAGATGAGCCAATAGATGGTTTCTCTCCTCTTCTAATAAGTGAATACGCTCTTGAGTTCTAGATCGAACTTCTCCAACCAACCCTCCTGCTGCTACCCATAGGAAAAAAGGGAGAAATAGACGAAGGTGGTAATCGGTTGGAGGCTCATCTAACCCTTGTGGAGGCAGATTTCCAGCATATAGAAAGATCGTTGCTAAAAGAGCCGCCAAAATACCTTCAGCCGGACCATAGGCCAAGCCAGCATATAAGACAGCCACCCAAAAGGGGTGGGGACAGACAGAAATCCAGCGATGAGAATCACCAAAGAGATAGGCAGTCGCAATAATGGCAATGTAGTAAATCGTGACTTCAATAATTGCTTTTAAGGAAACCCCTACAAATTTACGGGGTTTGACTGCCTCTTCACGCGGCATCTTCTCCTCACATTTCCACAGATTATTCTACGAAATCCAACTGCAGCAAGTTGACGATGTTATCCTAATGGATCCCATCGTCTTTTGCACTTTACTGCAGCAGCGAATTTCGTCGCAGAAATTTCGTCTATTCGGAAGGAATATAGAGATATTGAGGAATCTGTGTGCCCGACTTTAAATCAACTGTATAGACAACGACAGAATCGATTGCTTTGGCAAAAAGATGCTCCCAAGAAGCGTCGGGATCAACAAGCTCCTGCTTCAAACTATCTAAAAAGCAAAAAGTAAACAAACCGCCATCTTGTCCTCCCCAAGAATATTGACCTGGAATCGAACTAGAAGAGAGGTAGGTACCTCTTGTTTCAACAAAGAGACGGTAGAGATTTTGGCTTTCTAAGTTGATCGGAGCGCGAGCCGTCAACAAAAAGGCACGGGCGGCGACAGGGGGAAGCTGATTTCTTGGAATCACGTTGTTGCAGCAATCAGCAATAGCCAATAGCAGACGAGGTTTTTTTTCCATTAACTGTTCGGTTAACTTTGTGTAATCAACGCCGCGATTAGGCACAGAAAAGTAGAGCATCGGCCAAATATCGTCTCCCCTATCTACAGAACGATACCCATGCCCTGAAAAATAAAAAACGATGAGATCATCGGGAGCAACCTTCATCTCATCTAGCAATTTAAACAGACGTGGAGGCCGCACCTGATTTCCTTGAAGGATGGTCTCCTTCAATTTCATATTGGTCTTTGCCGCAATGTTGCGGGTAAAAGTGCGCATTTGCTGAGCGTCGGCTCTGGCCGAATCCCCAATCGAACTATCTAGTGTGTCACAGATAATCAACGAGTGCAGAGTCATACTCTCTAATTGGCTGAAAAGGCCGATTGAGAAGAAGAAACTGAGAAGGATGATTCTATAGCAGGAACGAATCAATTGCATAATTATGTTTCCAATAATAAAAGTTAAAATGAATAGTTATTTATGATTCTCTATTAAACCTTTTATCTCCGAAATCATAGGGTCGCAGTCGATGAGGACAGGTCCAGCAAACTCAATTTTTGAGCAGCTAAGGCTAATACGAAAATCTGTAAAATTTTTTCCACTTTCTAATCGAAGGGTATAGTCTGGAAAAAAGGGACAGCGTTTTTGCAGGTCGAAGATATAGGATTCATCATCTAGCAGAGTTTTTTGTAGATGGGACCACTGTTCGGCTGTCAAATGCACGATCAAATTATTTTCTCTGGCAATCAGCTGCGCTCTATCTGCTTGTCGAATAGCCATTACAGAGGCTGGACCTATCTTTTGAATTAACTCGACAGATTTGGAATTTGATTCCAAGCTCTCTTGCGAGCAGCTTAGAAAGCTAATTAATACAATTGCACAAAAAAGCAGTAGAGAAGTTAAAAACAAACGGTTCATAGAACACTCCTGATAAATGAATGCTCTATTCAACCTTTGTTTGATTTATATAAGATAAAGATTTAATGAGAATTATAGAAAACCTCAAAGCTAGTTTCTACCCAATTAGAGGCTCGGCTTTTATTTTACAAAAAATTTACTTAAAACCTGCTCTAAACGCTTCAAATCCAAAGGTTTGCTTAGATAATCATCCATTCCAGCTGCTAAACATCGCTCCCGATCTCCTGACAAAGCATTAGCTGTCAAAGCAACGATTGGCACGCGTGCCTTTTTACTTTGGCGCTGCTCTTCTGTACGGATTTCACGAGTAATTTGCAGACCATCTTTTCCTGGAATTTGAACGTCCATTAAAATGAGGTCATAGTTCCCTGCCGAATAGAGTTTCAGAGCATTTACGCCATCTGCCGCAATATCGACTTGGCACTCTAAAAGCTCTAACATGTCGCGGGTTACCTCTTGATTGATCAGATAATCTTCTACAACAAGAATACGTTTGCCTGGAAAATGTGTACTCATCTCTCTATAACCCCCTCTCTCTTCTTTTCCTTACTTTACTTCATAACGGCAATTTCTATCGACCTACACATTTATTCCACTCTTCTGTTAGTGTGTATTTTGAGATTTGAGAAAAACGTGTAGCGTAGGCTTTAGAGGTAATTGCAAAATTGTTGTCTTATGAGGCCCAATGC
>CAZZJE010000321.1:0-3309 GCA_964654295.1 uncultured bacterium
GATTTTCCTGATCATGAATTTTGTGAAGATCTTCGCTTAGCTGTGTATCTAAAATTCTCTGTTGTACACTCTGCAAACGTTTGATGATCGGTTCCTTTCTGTCAGCAATCTTTGTTGATCGACTTTTAGGTTTTTCAGCCTCTATTTCGCCCAATTGCTTAAGCAAAACATCGGCTTCTTTAAAATAACTACTCAACTTAAGCATCGCTTCCCAGCCCTGTTGATTGATCGGCTGGTTGTCGACTTTAGGCTTCAGCTTTCGATAGTGAGAGGCCGCAAGGCGCGAACTATCTTCCAAGTGCGCTCTTTTTTCTTCTTGAGGCGCCTGATACATGGCGACCATGCGAGCTGCTAAATCTGAGGAGGTAGAATTGGATGAACTCATAAAACTATAGTTGTTATAATTTAACTCTTATAGCTTTATTTTATATCTTATGTTGTAAATTTTGAATTAATATATGAATTGAAAAGTGTAAATATTTAACTTTTTTTAATTAATTTAATTTTAGTTGCTAAGGGGAGGGGAATTTGGTGCACCTGTCATCTATTTTTTATTGCTCCTCTTCGTCCTCATCAAATTGACGCGCCTCTTCGATCAGCTGTTCAAAGGTTTTATTCTCTTCGGCAATCTCTTGAAAAGAGGGAAGATGAGTGTCAATGAGATGCACGATCATCGCCAAAATGCCCAATAGAAGGTCGCTGTCAACCGTATGTGATTTGATCAAGGAGGTGTATTGGTAGAAGGCAACGCGGTCTATTTCGCTCAAACCAAAACCAGGCATTGGGAGCACCTTGTTGACCATCAATGCTAAACGTCCGGCATCTACTAAACGCTCTTCTGGAATCACAACGGGCAAGGCAATAAAGAAATGGAGAAATGCCAGCTGCTTTGCCCACTTTAACTCTTCGTCATCAACCTCTTCACTCTCTTCCATTAACGGCAGGTCATTGAAGAGTCTAATATGTAAAATAAGAGGATGCTCCTCGTCCACTTCACCTAGAAAGACTAAAAGCTGCTCAAAGGGAATCTCTTCAGAGGACTCTTGCTTGGTAAACTCAAAGTCGTAGTTTTGCAAAAGCTTTGCAATATGATCCAATGTAATCGGGGTTGACATAGACGGGCGCTCCCATAGAGATAGATTTTGGACTTCTTTATAATGGACTTAACTATTCTATGCCTATTCTTTTTTGGCCGGCTCTCGCTTAAACTGCCTAGCCCCTTGAAATTCCGGTTGATTTCAAAGCTCTTTTAGGTTACATTTTACTTTTTAAGTTTAGGGAACCTCCAAAATGGAGGATGATCTCTTCTTTTAGAGCTAGCCTACCGTACCTTTAGGCATTTGCCCTCCGCACTTCACTTCTGGATCCCACAAGTGTTAAGCGCAAAATCTTGGCAGGCTGGCAGTTTCTGTGCATATTCCATATTGTGGGAGAAATTACTATGTACGCAATCATTCAGACCGGTGGTAAGCAGTACCGCGTGGCTCCTGGGACTAAAATTGATATTGAGCGCTTAAAAGCTGATAAAAATGCTCCTATCGAATTCAAAGAGATTCTCTTTGTTTCTGACGGAAGCAATCCCATTGTAGGCTCACCTGTTGTTAACAACTTTGTTGTCCGTGGCGAATTTATTGAAGATTCAAAAGGACCTAAAGTTGTCGGCATGAAGTACAAACAGCGTAACCGCCGCCGTCGTAAATTTGGCCATCGCCAGCACTACTGGCGTGTTGAAATCAAAGCCATTGAAAAGATCGGCTAAGGAGAAACCATGGCACATAAGAAAGGACAAGGATCGACCCGTAACGGTCGCGATTCTAACGCAAAGCGCCTTGGCATTAAAGTCGGCGCAGGTCAGCTAGTCAAAGCAGGAAGCATCCTGGTAAGACAGCGCGGCACAAAATGGCACCCCGCGAAAAATGTGGGCCGTGGAAATGATGACACACTGTTTGCTTTAGCAGATGGCATCGTCACATTCCGCCGCACAAATCGTACCTATGTCTCTATTGAGACGGGTGCATAAACATTTCGTGCTCCATTTCAATCATTTTCTATCGATGATTAGACCGCCCTATTAAATGGGCGGTCTCTACTTTTTTTTATACCCATGTTTACAGATCGTGTGACGTTAGAGCTTAAAGCAGGCAAGGGTGGCAACGGTGTTGTTGCTTGGACCCGTGCCAAATATATTCCCAAAGGCGGACCTTGCGGCGGTAATGGCGGCAAAGGGGGATCTGTCATTTTGCAGGCCGATACGCAGCTATTCTCTCTAGATGACTATCGTAACCGTCGTTCAGCTGAAGCAGAAAACGGTGGTCAAGGTGCTGGAAGGCACTGCAGCGGACGCAACGGGAAAGATCTTATTCTAAAAGTCCCGTGTGGAACTGTAGTAAAAGATGCTGCCACAGGAGAACTCCTCCGCGATTTAACGCGTGATGGGGAGCAGTGGGTCGCTTGCAAAGGCGGCCGCGGTGGACTAGGCAATGATCACTTCAAAACTCCAACCAACCGAGCCCCTAATTTCTGTACTCCTGGAGCTGAAGGGGAGATCCGTGTTGTCAATTTAGAGTTGAAGTTAATCGCTCATGTTGGCTTAGTTGGTTATCCCAATGCAGGGAAATCGACTCTTTTGTCTCAGCTAGCCCATGCCAATGTTAAAATTGGTAATTATCCCTTTACAACATTGACACCTAATATCGGGACTCTGCAAACGGATGATTATCGCCGTTTTTATATCGCCGATATCCCAGGAATTATCCAAGGGGCTCATGCCAACCGAGGCCTCGGCCTTGAGTTTTTGCGTCATATCGAACGCACGAGCCTATTGCTTTATGTGTTAGATGGAACAGGGTTAGAGGGGCATGCACCAGGAGATGACCTCAAGGTGTTGCGTGACGAGTTAAAGTCTTACAATCCAGAGCTATTAGAACGCCCCTTTTTAGTCGCTTTTAATAAAATGGATGTTCCAGAGGCTCAAGAGAATTGGGAAAGCTTCCAAAAGGAGTATCCCTTTGCTAAAGAGACTTTGTTCGCTATCTCTGCAAGTGATGGCGAGGGTCTAGAGGTTTTAAGAGCGGCGGTTATTAAACTCTTGGATCAATTTTAGCCTAGTTCAAGGCCGTTTTTCGGAGAGCGGCGACTTGTCGCCGCTTTGCTGCTCGCTTCGACTTGTCGAAGCGTTGAAAGCCCATTGAAATTGTCAAGTTTGTCGATAATAAGCAACTAGGAAAGCATTCAAAACCTTAGAACGACTTCTGGTATCCCAGCATCTCGACAAGTCGAGATGAGCAAAAAGCGGCGACAAGTCGCCGC
>CAZZJE010000322.1:0-3303 GCA_964654295.1 uncultured bacterium
TGTCCTCTTTTTAGGCATGCAGCTAGGTTCCAAACACGGCGCCTTAGCCGTGGTTGCCTACTTAGTCGAAGTTTCTATGGGCCTGCCTGTCCTAAGCCTTGGCTTATCTGATCCAACAGCCCTGATTGGTCTTAAAGCCGGCTACCTATTCGGCATGCTGGTCGAAGCCTTCCTGATCGGCTACTGGTGTGAACGAGCCTCCTCTAGCTCTTTCTCCCTTCTTATTGCTCTCTGCTGCGCTGTTGCCACTCAATTAGCCCTGGGTGCCTTGTGGCTTGGTCTCTTTGTCGGATATTCAGCTGGTTGGACCTTAGGATTTCTACCCTTTATTGCGATCGAGCTATTTAAGGCCATCTGCCTAATTAATACACACTCCTTAGCAAAGAGATTTCTGCCCTTCTAATGACTGCAATCGTTTCTTACGCCTCTTCTAAGACCAGGAATCCATTAGAATATGAGACAATCAAGCATTACTCACATTCTGCTGTACGCTATTTCCGTCGTCTCCTAGGGCAAGGGGACCTGGTCAGCCAAATCACGCGTGTCGCCCTTGACCTGATCATTTTTACCTCTAAATTAGTTAAAGGAGCTTTTGACCTAGTCGGCAGAATCAGCATGATTCTACTTAGCTATACGGGTATTTTAGGGCTGCACTACTACATTCAGGATGATCTTAAAGTAATCCGTGACTTAGTGATCTCCTTAAAAGAACGCGACTTCTTGGGCGCCCTGCATAGTACGGTCAAAGTATTTTACAAAGTGGTTGACACAGGGCTTCTGATCGGTAACTTTACCGCCTGTTTTATTGCATTAGGCGGCTATTCTCTCTTAGCAAAACAGATCTTTCTTGCCATGCGGCCCATCGGATTAGCCTCCTTTTGCGCCTGTTTTGGTAACCAAATCGTTGATTTTTGGACTAATCGATGCCAAATTAAACGCCTGGATAAGCTCCTTAACACCCCTGCTCAAGAAAAAGCTAACCTCATTGCCGTTAGACATTTCGCCCAACTCCTCAACCCTCACTGGACATCTTCAACTAAAGTAGATGTTCACTCTCCCGATTGCCAAAGAGCCAGGCTCTGGTTAAGACAGTTAGAAATCGACGCCGTTCAAAGTTTTGTGGACGAGCTGAAAAAACTGGAATATGAGGTCAGCGATCCATTAGCCGCTATCGACGAAGATCGAGCTCGCACTCTGCTCTCGGGTATTAGAAAATCCCTCCACAACTCCCAGTCCATTCGAAGCTCCAACTGGGCGCTCTACATTCTCGGCTACATCGCGCTTATGTTCGGTCGCCTCTATCCCGATAGTGCAATCCAATGGGGCTCTACAAGCCTTATCGCTATTCTCTATTTGGGAGAAGCCCTAATTAAAAAATGCCAAGATAAACTTTTGCGCCGCCATATCCGCCTTAAACCCAACTAAAAATACTTTTTTCTATTTTGCTTAGAAAAAATTAATTGATTCTGCTAGAGTGACGCTGACCGATGGCTAGCTGATTGTCTTGAAGGGGTTGAAAAATATGTCACAGGGAATTTATGCCGAATCAAACGCCTTTCATGCATTCTATCGGGGTAAAATCTCTCTTCGCAGTAAAGTCCCTTTAGACACCCAGTTTGATTTATCCCTAGCCTACACTCCTGGTGTCGCACAACCATGCCTAGAGATCGCCCGCGAGCCTGACCTTGTCTATACATACACATCTAAAAGCAATCTGGTTGCTATTGTGTCTGATGGCACTGCTGTTCTTGGGCTAGGCGATATTGGTCCGCTAGCTGCAATACCGGTTATGGAGGGCAAAGCAATTTTATTTAAGCGTTTTGCCGGCATCGACGCTTGGCCTATCTGTATTAATGCAACGGATGTCGATGCGATTGTGGAAACAGTTGCTCGCATTGCCCCGGTTTTTGGAGGCATCAATTTAGAGGATATTGCCGCTCCTCACTGCTTTGAAGTAGAAGAGCGCTTGAAAAAGGTCATCGATATCCCCGTCTTTCACGATGATCAGCATGGCACTGCTGTCGTGGTCCTTGCTGGAGTTCTTAACTCTATGAAAGTTGTACATAAAGCTCTTCCTGAGGTCACGGCTGTGATTAGCGGCGCCGGAGCGGCCGGCGTCGCAGTCGCACACCTGCTTCAGCAAATAGGAATTGGCGATGTGATCCTGTGCGACCGCGCTGGTGCTATCCATTCAGGACGCAAAGAAAATATGACGCCTCATAAAGAGCTGCTGGCGCAGCATACCAACCGATCTAAGCGCTCAGGCTCTATCCATGACGTTTTAGCTGGAAGCGATCTATTTATTGGCCTTTCTCAGGGAAATCTTATTAGTCGCTATGACATCCAAAAGATGGCAAAAGATCCTGTCGTCTTCGCTCTGGCCAATCCAACGCCAGAGATCATGCCTGAAGAAGCCCGTGCTGGCGGGGCTGCCATTATCTGTACAGGAAGATCAGACTTTCCCAACCAAGTTAATAATGTGTTAGCCTTTCCAGGCATTTTTAGAGGGGCATTGGATGTCCGGGCTCATACTATTAATGAGCAGATGAAGCTTGCTGCTGCCTACGCTTTAGCTGATATCGTTACAGAACGAGAGCTTTCAGCTGACTATGTCATCCCCTATCTCTTTAATCCACTCATTGCTCTGCGTGTAGCTCAAGCTGTAGGAAGAGCAGCTCAGGAGAGTGGTGTTGCTAAAATTCAGGAGCCCTATGTCGCCCACCTCCCTTCACTCATCTGAACAACTTCTCAAAGATGCCCTTCATCTCGCCCGATGCGGAGCAAATCTCTTACTCAATTCATGGCAACAGTCGATTTCAATTGAGGAGAAAGATGGCTATAGCAATTTGGTGACTCAGGTGGATCAGGCCTCTGAGGCTGCGATTCTCACGAAATTAAAAAAACTCTATCCTACGCATCAACTCCTTGCTGAAGAATCGGGTCAATATGGCGATCTTAACAGCCCTTACACGTGGGTCATCGACCCTCTCGATGGCACAACCAACTATGCTCACAAATATCCCATGGTTGCTGTCTCTATCGCCCTCCTGTTTGAGCATCATCCAATTGTTGGTGTGATCTCCAACCCCATTTTAAATGAGACCTTTTATGCTGCTAAAGGGTTGGGAGCTTTTAAAAATGGGATTAAGCTTCATGTCTCCTCTGTTGCCCATGTCTCCCAAAGCTTGTTAGCTTCTGGATTTGCTTATGACCGTCGTCAATCCAGTGACACCAACTACCCTGAATTCATCTCTTTTACTCATCTATCTCAAGGCGTTCGAAGAGGAGGCTCAGCTGCTCTCG
>CAZZJE010000323.1:0-1095 GCA_964654295.1 uncultured bacterium
ACTTGTAACCAACAAAGCCCATTAAAAGGCAGGCGGCTAATGTTAGAGCGATCTTACGCACACGATTTTGAATCGGCGGTCGCTTTTTCTCCGGCGTGCGTGTGTAGTCTTTGTAATTATAACGGGACGACTTTTCTTGTTCACTCTGCTGAAACTCTGCTTTTGGAGGAACAGATTGTGAGGAGTCGTTAGTGGGCGTTTTTTGTTCCATGACTAGCTTCCTTATAGCTCATGTGCTGATTCAAAACCTAAGGATCCATAGGCCCATGGTCTTGTTCTAATACGTTAAAAGACTATGCTCTTCCTTTCTCGCATAGAAATTTTTTTAAATAAATTCAATCAGTTTTTTAATGAGTTGGGTATCTTTTTTTTTAAATAAAGGTTAGGCTTTGATCCTGAATATAGCATGGAACGGATGTGATGATTGTTTTGGATTAGATAAAGAATTTCTTAGACAGAATTGAATGCGCTTCGCATCATGAGAGACCAAGCCCTATTCAATTATTTTAGATGTTAGCAGCAGTTTTCGATTAGGAAGCAGCGGGGTATTTTCATGTCAGACCAACACCTTCATACAAACCGACTCATTCGAGAGAAGTCGCCCTACCTGCTACAGCATGCCCATAATCCAGTCGACTGGTATCCATGGGGTGATGAAGCATTTCAAGCAGCTATTAAAAGAGATTGTCCAATCTTTTTATCGATTGGCTATGCCACTTGCCACTGGTGCCATGTCATGGAAAAAGAGTCTTTTGAAAATTCAGACATCGCTAAGCTTCTAAATGAGACATTTGTCTGCATCAAAGTCGATCGCGAGGAGCTTCCAGAGGTCGATAGCCTCTATATGGAATTTGCTCAAAGTATGATGTCTGGCGCAGCGGGATGGCCTCTCAACATTATCTTAACGCCAGACTTGCATCCCTTCTTTGCTGTGACCTATATGCCTCCTACCAGTAAACATCAAATGACCGGATTGAAGGAGTTAATCGGAAAAATTGATAAAATTTGGGCCAGCGAAGAGCGCGAAAAGATCTTAAGTCAAGCAGAGAAGATTGTAGAGGCTTTTGCTCAAGATGTTCATACCCAAGGGGAGCT
>CAZZJE010000323.1:1105-3293 GCA_964654295.1 uncultured bacterium
TCCTCCTAAAGAGACGGTAAGCGAAGGGCTAGAGATCCTCTATAAGATTGCCGATCCGATCTATGGAGGAATGCGTGGCGCGCCAAAGTTTCCCATCGCTTATCAATCAAATTTGATGCTGCGTGCCTCTAAGATATTAAAAGATAGCCGAGCACTCTTTTTGGCTGAACGAACGTTAGATATGATGGAGCGAGGAGGCATCTTTGATCACTTAGGCGGCGGCTTTTCACGCTATAGTGTCGACGAAAAATGGTTGGTTCCTCACTTTGAAAAAATGCTCTATGATAATGCTCTGCTAGTGAGAGCCTACCTAGATGCGTGGCAACTAACCAAGCGTCCTCTCTATCGCCATGTTTGTGAAGAGACGCTTAATTATATTTTGCGCGATCTGAAGCATCTAGAAGGAGGGTTTTTCTCCGCCGAAGATGCCGACTCCGAAGGTAAAGAGGGCTATTTTTATACATGGACTTATGAAGAGGTACAGAAGCTATTAGGAGACGAGAGCGAACTCTTTTGCCGCTTTTATGATGTCACACCTGGCGGTAATTTTGAGGGACGTAACATTTTGCATACCCCTTTACGTCTGGAAGAGTTTATTGCTAAAAAAGGTGGGGACCCCAACAAGTTAAGTGAATTGCTCATGCGTGGTCGAGAGATCCTCTTTAATCAGCGCGTAGAACGGCCCAGACCTTTTAAAGATGATAAGATTTTGACCTCTTGGAACGGATTGGCGATCACAGCTCTTGCCGAAAGCTCTGCCGCTTTTAATCTGCCGCACTATCTAGATGCTGCCATCTCAGCGGCTCGCTTCTTGCGTACACATCTATGGGATGGCGAGCAGCTATTTCATCGCTGGAGAGCAGGCGAAACCCTCTATTCCGCCACATTAGAAGATTATGCGTTTCTGGTTCAAGGCCTCTTATCTCTTTATGAAGCCAGTGGGCAGATTGAATGGCTCGAATGGGCATTTAAGCTTAACCAGATTCTAGAAGAGCGTTTTAAAGAAGAGCATGGAGCCTATTATCAGACAGATGGTAGCGATCCACATCTAGTCATCCGAAAAACCCATTTTTCTGACGGTGCTGAGCCTTCAGGCAACGCCATTCAATGCGAAAATTTGCTTCGTTTTTATCAGTTTACTGCTGATGAGCGCTATCGGGAGCAGGCAGAAGATGTGTTGCGAGCAGCTAAAGTCTTCATCGATAACTATGCTCCAGGCTATTGCTACCATCTGATGAATATTAATCGCTATTACGATCGACATGCTCCAACATTGATTATTGCTTTAAATGAAAAACGGGAACATGAAGCAGAAATCAAACAACTCATCTTTGATCTCTTTTTGCCTAATAAAGCATTGATCTGGTTGCCTTCCAAAAACCAAGCAATCAAACATCTATTGCCTGTTTGGAAAGATTATCACCCTATCGAAGAAGAAACAACGCTCTATTTATGCGAAGAGGGTCGCTGTCTTAAGCCGATGACGGGATTAGATGAAATGTCTCAAGTTCTTCAAAATAGGTAGTGTATGACAGAACAACGCTTTGAAAATAATTATGGCGTCATTTTGCTAAGTCCCATCCACTTTCTATGGCGGGAATTTCTATCTCTGCGCATGCATGCCATCCATGAGCTAAAGCAGAGTGATCAGAAAGGGCAGGTAGAACGGTTAGAAGCAGAGGAGGGCTATTTAACCGATTATCAAGGAAAATCTGATCAAGCGATCTTTATGTTGGAAAGCGATGAGAGAATTGCTGGATTTTCCATGGTAGCGTTAGAAGGCGAGGGAGAAAAGCGGCAACTGAATATTTTTGATTTCTACCTATTGCCCGACTGGCGTGAAGAGTTTTGGAGAAAACGTTTCGAACAGGCGCTTTGCCGCTGGGGACAATCTTATGGAGCGGTATATTATAAGGTCTCCAAAGCTTCAACAGCTGCGACTCAGTCAGATGAGAAAAGAGAGGGGCGGATTGATAAGTTCCTGGAAGAAGAGATTCCTAATTAACTTTTGATCAGTACCTTGCTTTTAATTCAAGGAGAGAATAGAATAAGAATTTTTAAAGAAAGACTCATCAGCTATTGACTATCTTTATTAAGACTTATTGCAAGTTTTTAAGAAACTCATGAAATTAGCGTTAGGTTCTTTTATTAATTGAAGCGATGCCAATTTAGCATCCAATTTGATAAA
>CAZZJE010000324.1:0-3291 GCA_964654295.1 uncultured bacterium
TTAAAATAGCTACAGCGGCCAGCCAAGGCATCCGTTTATCGGTTGCATATAGAGCCATCAGGCAGCCAAAAAACGCAAACAGCGGCGTCTGGCCGGTATAGATAGCTGCACTAATCATGGAAACAGAGCAAGCGAGCGAGAGTCCGCTCCAGAGCCTTAGAGAATGGAAGGTGTAAGAGCTGTTATCTCGAATCAGCAACGCGATCAAAAAAAGTGAGCCGAGCAGAACCGCTGCAGAGATGAGATCAAAAAATAGCGCTCCTGCTTCCCAAGAGAAGAGAGCCATAGGGATAGCAATTAAAGCAATGGCAGGAGGGTAAACAAAGGGACGGCCATCGTTAGATAGCGAAAAGATCTTTTCCCACATGTCGTAGAAAGTTTGCTCATGGTAGGGAGAGAGGCCATCAAGCCAACAGCGCCCAGCAACATAGATCCAGCGGGCATCGATATGTTTGGCATCGCCTTCAAAATAGATGAGACGGATGAGTAGAGCTGTGAATAGAGAGACAAACAGGATCACTCCGACAACAAGCTGCCAAGAGAGGGCCCGTTTGTCTTTTTGCATTTTTAAGCGACAGCTGCAGCGTATGGAATCATATCAGTTGCCTCGTTAGCATGCGCTGTTGCCAATCGGCTAAGTAGCGCATCGGCTACACGGCCTGAGAACAGATATTGCACGTGTCCCATATCTTTAAAGTGTTTACGTTTCTCTTGTGGCTGGCTTTTAAATGCGGCAAAGCGGTTTGGCAAGATGATCTCATCAGCACCACTTGTCATATTGTAGATCTGTGTCTTAACAAGATTTTCAACCAGTGGCGTGACTCTTTTCATGAACTTGGAGTTTGGCAACATATCTTTGGCTGCTTTACTGCATCCAAAACTTCCTACAACTCCAACCCTAGCTGCATAGGTTCCTTGAGCTGGGGTTCCTAAAGTAATGATATCTTTGACTCGTCCATCTTCAGTTAATCGAGTTGCAAAGTCGGAGCTCACGACTCCTCCCATCGAGTGGGCAATCAGAGTGACATCTTTACGGCCATGGAGCTCAGCAATTTTATCTAGTTTGCGCTGAACAAGTTCACTATATTGTTCAATCGACTTGAGCGGCGAACCTAAATCAATTGTATAGATTGGACCATAACCCTCTTTCTCTAAAATTTTCTTATGCATCCACCAGGCGCTGCTATTATGCAGGTAGCCATGGATAAGCAGAATGGGTCGCTTTGCAGAGGGGGCTGGTCGAGGATCACCGTTCGCTATTGCAGCTCTTTGAGCAGCTAATGCTTTATCAAGCTGCTTGTCTTCTCTGCTCGCTGTCCGTTTGAACAAGAAGAGGTAGGCTGCTAATGGCAAGAGAGCAAACTCGGCAGTAAGCGCTGTAATGACATTCACCACTCGCTGCAACTTATGAGGAAGATGCGGCTCTAGCTTATGGACTAACTTACCGACTAATAATACTCCCAAAACAACGCTGCTAACAGTAATTGCTGTGGCCAAGAGCGGTCCACTCAAGAAAAAAGAGGCGGTAATTGCTGCAGCAAGTGTCGTCGCTGCTGCGATGGCACATCCCCACCAAATTTTATTGATGCGTTTTGCCACAGCATTTTCATATTTATGCGGGTCTTTGGTAGAAGAACCATCTGTAGCCCTGTCGGGAATTGTAATAGTAACATTTTGAGAAGAAATTAACTCTGTCATAATTAACCTTGATTTATGTAAAAATTTATAATACCATAAAAAAGAGATAAAATCTATTTAATTAATCTTTTCTTTAAGAAACAGTTAGATGATATCATTAAATAATTATATTTTTTAAGATCAGACGTCAATTCCTATTCATATTTTGTTGGATCAGATTTTGTCACCTTAAATTCAACGAGATTATCATCCACATTTGATTGCAGGCGGCTTTGATAGAGATGTTTGAACTCTTCGGACATCTGATTCATTCGATCATTTTTTTCTGCTTCAGGCCGATCTCGCTTCAGTTCGGCTGCATATTTGCGCCTCTGCTGAATAATCTCATCGACAGTCTCTTTGCGTCCATAAAGCGCCATTAGGAGATTTCGGGAGGCTAAGAAGACATTTGTTTTGCTAGGGTCTAATGTCACATAGTCGAGGATTGAGTCATATCCATTATCATCAATTGCAGCGGAATCATCGATCTCTTCACCCCTACTAGAAGTGCTGCCCTCTGTATTTCTCGAGATATTGGCCCGTGTCTTTTGATCAGCATTAGGGTCTTGAGCACCTTTTAGAACCTTATAAAGCAATGCGTTATATTCTTCGCTACCTAAATCTAATAGAATGAGATCGTTTAGATTTTTTATGGGAGATGGATCAGCATCTTTGGGCTCATCTTGCTTCTGCTTTTCTGCAGCTTGCATCTGGTCGGAAGCTGTCTCGATGCGATGGAGGAACTCTTGAACAAACTCTGGGTCCTTTTTTGCAAACCTTTTGTAAAAGGGGTAGGAGGAGTAGAGCTGTTTAATCAGCCGGCCTAACACAGCCTTTGTTTGCAGGTAGCGAGCAGGCTCTTTGCCACGCTCTGTAGAGGTTAAAAAGGCATGGATGCTCAACTTTGAGCTTGTTTTGGCAGCCCTCTCCTTAGCCGCTTTCTCATCTTCATCATTTGCAGCTTTGGAAGAACCTATAATACTAGAGACAGTCGTCGACTCATACTTTTTTGAAGCTTTTAAATTGGTATATTCATGCTCAATCTTCTGGATGTATTGTTTGAACTGTGTACGCGTTGCAGTGAAGTTTAAAAAATTGTCGAGACGCGCATAGGTCATTAAGACAAAGATAAAACAGAAGATCATCGTAAAAATAAGAACAGGCATGCCTCACCTAATCCGTATAAATAATTAATTCTTTGTAATTAGGAAAGGGAAAGGCGTAGGTGGCCGTCTTCTCTGAGTCGCCCTCACGATAGGTGACAATCAAACGTATCATGGCAGGCAAGCGATGATACTCCGTCCTCCAATCTGTTATCCAGCTTCCCTTTGGCTCAGGCTCCATATATTGCGCTTTGCCCTGAATAGGTTTAGATCTAATTTGATCTTCCGTCGCAGGGTCAGGGGGAACATAGAAGGCAAATTGGATACTTTCAACTTGCTCCATCAGCACTTCCTGTTTAACCTGTGGCAATCCAACCTTAGGCCAACGTGAAGGAAGTGGCCAAACGGCTAAGGTTAAATTTCCTGCCTCATCTAAATACAAACGGCCGATGACTAGGTTGGATAAGAGTTTTTCATAGTTAATACCATTATCAAAGGTAAAAATTAAGTT
>CAZZJE010000325.1:0-659 GCA_964654295.1 uncultured bacterium
TCGGATCAACCGTTGGATAGGGAAGAATACCTTCGCTTGCAAACTCTCCGAAATAGAGACGCTTAATAAACCCGAGAGCATGCTGCTGTCCAAAGAGTAGCTCTTCAGCCAGCTTCATCTGTTCTTCGTCCATATCCCCTCTCCTGTTACAGGCCTAATATGACACACTGTAGCATATAAGATTTTTTTTAACAGGAAAGGATCTTATGATTCTAAGTTTCAGTTTAGATTGAAACGACTTCAAATGGAGCGACATCATTTTCCTGCAACACTCGATTCTCCTGTTCCAACAGATCGCGGCCAGCAAAGACAACAGGAGTGGAGAGGTCAAATGCTGTAGGCAGATGTCTAGCAACAGCTTGAGAAACAGCTTCGGGAGTTAAGTTAAGTAGCCTATCTCGAAAGGCTTGGCGCATCTCAGGCGTGCGGCCTTCACGCAGCCAAGAGTAGGCTAATATTCCTCGAGTTCCTGGCGCCACTGGCGAATCGAAATCTTGGATGACCTCAAGAATCGCCTCCTCCAGCTCTTGCTCTCCAAACTCCTGGTTAACGACTGTCGCAATGGCGCGATGAAATGCATTTAAAGTAGAAACGATATTAGGATCTCGGTAGGAGAAGAACTGAAGATGGCCGCTGAGTGGACTGCAGGTCGACCCTCC
>CAZZJE010000325.1:669-3288 GCA_964654295.1 uncultured bacterium
GCTGGCATGCAGCCGTGATCGCTGGGGTATCAGGATGCTCATACGAAGGCACTTGGCACACTCTTGAAATAAAGGCAACGGGAGAGGCGATCCCATAGCCCTCTCGCTTCGCTTTTTGCAGAGGGTAGTCACCATTCCAAGGAGCATAGGAGCGCTTTGGCAGCTCGTTTAATCCGTAGAACTGCGCTTGTCGAAGCTCTGCTAACTTCTCAGCGTCGCATGTGACGACCAGATGTGCACCAGACAAACCTAGCAGACGAGTATGTAGGCCTTTTAGCTGTGCAACTAACTCATCTAATTTCTGATCGATCGATTGCCGCAAGTTTTTTAGCCAATGAAAATAGGTCCAGCCATACCATTGATTGGAAATTTGCGCTGCTAGGTCAATCCCTAGCGAAGAGAGGTGGGTCGCATAACGCAGAGCTCCCCTCTCTAGCTGGCTTTCTAACGAAGTGTAGTGCTTTAAAATCACTTCGCGCAGGCGCGCCTTATCATCAAAATCTACCTGAGACACCATCTCTTTATAAATCGTAAAGAGTTTGTCACTGTTGCGATGAAGCGCCTTACCAGAAAGCGTCACAGTTGGCGAATAGTTTTTGGGATTGTTCGCTTGCGTGTTGAGTGATAGAGAGAGGTAGACTCCACCCGTGTAGGCTTGTAACGTCTCCAAACTCTGCACATAATTTTTTCCTCCAAAACCAAGCTGAGGAACTAGTAAAGTAAAGAGACGGGCGAGAGAGAGCTCATCTTCGTTTAAATGTGGAAGCGGATAGACAAGGGCTGCATAGGTGATGCCATTGGTAAAGGTATCATGAAAAAATATCTGCAGATCTCCCAGACTCTCTTGATGCAGCTCATAGCGACGGCTCTCCTTAGGTACATCTTCTCTTTTTAACGTTGGCAAGCACTGCTCTTTGGACGTTTCTTCTGAGTCATTTTGAAACTCCTCAAGGGCTCTCGCCTGCTTTTGAAGCTCAATTAATCCCTCTCTTCCTAATCCTTGCGCAATGTTAATCAGTTTTTGCTTTTCGTTATCCAACTCCTCCTTAGCCAGATCAGCATCGGGTCGCAAAATCAAGCGTACTCTATGCGTATTGTCAATAAGATAACGACGGATCAGGCTGCATAAATAATCGGGGTGCTCCTGCAAAGTTTGGCGGAGACGGTCAAAGAGAGAGTGGATTTTTAAGCTATCCTCAGGCAGGGCACCATGGAATCTTGCCAAAGCGGAGCGCATAAAAAGTGAGAGGCCATAAGGCGCACTATCACCAGTAATTTCTGTTCGGTAGAACTCAATTTGATGCAAGGCGTTATCAATCAGTTCCTTTGGAATTCCTTGATCCGCAATTTCTTTTAATGTGCGCAGGAGAAGCTGCTCAATGGCATCTGCATTTTCAGCTTTACAGCCTTTAAGAGTCAAAACAGCAGGAATTTCTGCCAACTCTGTATCTAATGTAAAAGAGGCTTGCTTGCAGAGACCGGACTGCAATAAGACCCTCTTAAGCAGAGAGGCATCGGTATCCATTAAAATGCTATCAACTAGAGAGAGTCCCAGTAGCTCTTGCTGCTGCAGCTGGTCGCAGGTTAACCATCCAAACGCGATAATCGCATGCTCTGCAGTTTGCCGATCGGGAGAGGTTGGATAGCGCAGCTCTACGGAGCGCGGCTTTTCAAAGCGGGGCTGCCACTCGAGAGCAGGTAGTGGAGGCTGAGGAATGACATCTTTTAACGCTCGCTCGGCAATAAAATCCAAATGCCCTTCTAAAGGCATGTTACCGTAGAAGAAGAAGAGGCAGCGGCTAGGATGGTAATAGGTGGCATGAAATTGCTTTAACTCTTCGTAAGTCAATTCTGGAATGACTGTAGGATCACCTCCCGAGTTGACTCCATAGATCGTATTGGGAAAGAGGGCATGTCCCATGGCTTCGCTAAGACGCGCATCGGCAGATGCCATCACACCTTTCATTTCGTTGATGACAATGCCTTTGTATTCCAAAGGTGAATTGATATTATCGTTTTCTGAGAGGGCCGGACGGCAGCCTTCTTGCAAAAAACTCATTTCTGTCAGCAGTGGATGAAAGACTGCATCAAGATAGACATCTAGCAAATTATAGAAATCTTTAGAAATCTGTGAGGAGGCTGGGTAGCAGGTAAAATCAGCACCCGTCATCGCATTCATAAAGGTGTTTAAGCTGCGGCGCGTCATTGCAAAGAAGGGATCGCGCATAGGAAACTTGTCTGATCCACATAAAACAGTATGTTCTAAGATATGGGCAACGCCATTGGAACTTTTTGGAAGAGTTTGAAAAGCGAGGGAAAATAGATTTTCTGGATCATCATTAGCTAAGTGCAGCACTTGTGCTCCAGTTGGGCGATGCACGAGCTCAATGAGCCGGCAGCGCAGCTCTTGAATATCAACGGCTTTTACAATCTCAAAGTCACCGTAACGCGTGCCAACTTCCGCATGGATAAGATCTGTCATACCTTCCTCTTCTCTCTTCTATTGTTTGGAGTAATTATAGAGAAGCTAAAGATTTTTACCCATTTTATTTGTAGCGTAGGCTTTAGCCTTATCTTTCTGTATGTTTGATTTAAAAAACTGGGGCTAAAGAGTATATG
>CAZZJE010000326.1:0-3275 GCA_964654295.1 uncultured bacterium
GAGCTTTTTTCAAGCATTGTTTAGTGAAAAATTTGATAAAACGACGGATCCTGAAGAAAAAACCAATATAGAGAAAACAACATATGATCTAAAAGATTTTTCGAAAAATGAAGTAAAAAATTTAATTAAAATTTGGTTTAAAAAAGAAGAAATTCAAAATAGCCAAGAGGCTTATGAGCTTCTATTTATCGGACACCGTCTCGATTTAATTTCTGCGCCAATGAAAGAGGCTTTGATAGACACGATTAACAGTTGGTCGCCTATCGATCCGGAAGATATTGCCGTAGCTTGTAAATTTTTAAAAGAAATGGAATCTGAAGGCTATCAGTTGCCAGAACTCCAAAGTGCACTGCAAGAGTATTTTGTGAATGTCTATCTGTTTATTTTAGAAAATCAATCTAAAGGGCAAGAGCCACTTGAGTTATTTCCTCGGCCTGTTAGCCAAGATTTAGAAGCAAGAGTTTTACAAAGTTTAAAAAATCTGAGTTTCATTGGTTCAGATGATCCTGACGCTAGCGAAACAGTTCGTGCGACTTTAGAAAAAGTAGCCTATAAGAGCGATCCTGAAGATTTCGCAGCATTTTGTGAATTTTTAGAAAAAAAAGCAGCGGAAGGCTACAGCCCACAAGAACTTCAAAGTGCTCTAATTAAACATCTTGAGGAACTTGCGAATGCTGATATGGTTGATTTAGAAACACAAGTGCTACAAATTTTGAAAAATTTAAATATCACAACTTTAGCAGTAGATGGAAATCGAGTTTCAGATGCTTTTTTAGAGCAGTTACCAGAAATTTGTTCGCAATTGACTCGTTTGGAATTAAGTTCTTCTAATTCAAATATGGTATCTTCCAAAGTAACAGACTCTTCTCTTACTTTTTTGACCCATCTACAAAATCTAAAAAGCCTTGACCTCACTCGATGTACTCACTTAACTGGTGCAGCCCTTGAAGAAATTATCAAAACTCCTAGTTTGGAAGAGGTTAATTTAGCTTACTGTAACAAAATACCATCTAATCGCATAGACACTTTAGCTCAACTACCTCATTTAAAAAACCTTGATCTTTCTTATATGCAATTAACTATAGAAGTTTCACACTTTGATAAGTTTATTAGAGCGAATAAGCTTGAGCATCTAAATATTAGTGGAAATACCCTCAGCAATGAGGCGTTGGGAGAATTACCCAGACTCACCCATCTTAATCGCCTCGAGATGAGTAAATGCAGAATTTTAGATTCGGATGAACTATTAAGTCAGCCATTTCCAAAATGTGAGCAGCTTAGAGAACTTGATTTAAGCTATACGACACAGCTTAACGAAGATGAATTGCACAATCTTGTGCAACAGGTTCCTAACTTGGCAACTCTTAAAATTAATGGATGGATAATGGTAAGTAACAAAGGATTAGAAGCTTTAGCTCTATTAAAAAAATTGAATCATTTGGAAATAATAGATCAAAATGGAAAAAGCCTTGATCAAGATCTAATTGCACAATTAGTGGCTAATCTCCCCAATTTGAAAACTTTGGATGGGAAGACTGTTAGATAGATAAACTAAGGAGAAACAACTATGCCCTCTCAAGTAATGTCTTATTATGCCAACGCCTCTAATTGGGAAAAAGGGGTGCCGATGCCTCCTAATTTAAAAGAGAAGGAGCAGAAAGAGCAGTGGGAAAAGTTGCCAGCCGATGAAAAGATCCATCAAATATTGACGGCAATCAAGCAGGAAGAAAAAGAAGCTCCAGAAGATCAAATCGATCTGGCCGTGATGCGATGCTGGGAAAAGACTAAAGAGTGTGTCACTGGAGCTAAAGTGACAGAAATAGGGAAGCACTGTTTTCAATGCTCTAAAGCGTTTGGAATCGCAGAGGCCCAAGAAAAGATGATTGTCTTAGAATGCTTGGATGGAGAGGTTAAGATTCCCCACTATTATAAAGGCGGCTTAGCTCAAGATTCGAGCTTTTTTCAAGCATTGTTTAGTGAAAAATTTGATAAAACGACGGATCCTGAAGAAAAAACCAATATAGAGAAAACAACATATGATCTAAAAGATTTTTCGAAAAATGAAGTAAAAAATTTAATTAAAATTTGGTTTAAAAAAGAAGAAATTCAAAATAGCCAAGAGGCTTATGAGCTTCTATTTATCGGACACCGTCTCGATTTAATTTCTGCGCCAATGAAAGAGGCCCTGCTAAATACGGTTAAGAGCTGGTCGGCTGAAAGTTTGGAAGATATGGCAACGGCTTGTGAATTCGTAGAAGAAATGGAATTAGAAGGCTACCAATTACCAGAACTTCAAGAGGCTCTACAAGAGTATTTTTTGAATGCTTATAAAGGTGTTTTAAAAAATCAACCTAAACAAAAGGAGTCAATTGAATCACCCCCTGTTAGCCAAAATTTAGAAGCACGACTGGAGCAAGCTCTGAAAAATTTAAATATAAAAACTTTAGTGTTAGAAGATGTAGATCAACAGTTTTTAGAAAAATTGCCGGAAATTTGCCCTCAGCTTACAACACTTGTATTAGGTAATGTAAAAGCACTTAGCAATGTAAAATTAGATCTACCCGCTAGAGATTTTAATAAGTTTTTGCTTACAGTGCCTATCCCTCCGGTTACAGATCTTTCTATTATTCCTCTAACTAAATTAGAACATCTTAAAAATTTAGATCTCACGAATTGTCGACAATTGCGTGTGCAAAGTCTAAATGAATTGGTTAAAATTCCTAATTTAGAACAACTTAATCTAAGTTTTTGTTGGGATTCATTGGTATTATATAATGAGATGGGAGGTTCTGAAGGTCTATTCTTACATTTAGCCAAAATCCCTAAATTAAAACATCTTAATGTCTCGTGTGACGGTTTAGTTGTAGGTTCGAAGTATCTATCAAACTTAGTTGAAAATAATAAACTTGAAAGTTTTAATATAACACGCAATGATTTTTTTTTGGATATATTGTGTAAATTGTCAGAGCTTTCTCATCTTTCTAGTCTTAACTTAAGCTATCCTGCACGAGTTACTATTAAACCTGATGATACTTTTCCAAGATTTGAGCAGCTTAAAGAACTTGATTTAAGAGGAGGCAGTTGGTTAGATGAGTCTCTTATGACAGACCTTGTCAAGAATGTTCCAAACCTTACAAGTTTAAAATTAGATTTTATTTTATATAGGTTTCCTCTGCATGAAGATCACACACAAATTTTATCGGATCGCTTAGCTTTTTTATCAACCTCATTTCCCGTAAAAATTGTAACTAGGTCTGGATAGGCCACGTAATTTT
>CAZZJE010000327.1:0-3262 GCA_964654295.1 uncultured bacterium
AATTTTGCAATTACCTCTTTAGCCTGCGCTTGTTTTTGCAGGTTTTAACCTGCAATCAACTACAGGCTAAAGCCTATTTTTTTTGCGCTGCAATTTCAGATGTTAGGCGCTCTTGAAGAAAAGCTAAGACAGCCGCCTCTTCGGCGTTGAGGCTTCCTAGAATTTCAGAAAGCTCTTGTTCTGTCTTTTGTTTCATTGTTTTAAGCAGAGAGCCGTCTAAATAGGCATTTAATATTTCTGGATGGATATAACACTTTCTACAGATAGCGGGGGTGTTTCCAAGCCGTTTAGCGACGGTTTCAACAGCCTGAACAATATTTTTTTTAGCTTGGGCGTCGCTGTCAAATTGCTCAAATTCTTGTAGGGCAAAGGCTGCTAATACCGTTCCGGCCCAAGTTCGAAAATCTTTGGCTGTAAAGGTGTCTTCTGTAATTTCATGGAGATACTGGTTAACATCGGTAGAGCTGATAGAGATATGATCTCCCTTTTCATCGAGATATTGAAATAGCTCTTGTCCCGGAATATCTTTGCAGCGCCTGATCACTCTGGCTAAGCGACGATCGTTTAAGGCGATTTGATGTTTTTGGCCACTTTTGCCGCGGAATTTAAAGATGATTTTGGCTCCAAAGACATCGACGTGGCGGTTTCGTAGGGTAGTTAAGCCAAAGGAGTTGTTTTGTCGGACATACTCTTCGTTGCCAATGCGAATGAGTGTGGTTTCAAGCAGTTGAACAACGGCAGCTAAAACTTTCTCCTTAGGCATACGAGGTAGAGAAAGGTCATGGTCGACACGCTGGCGAATCTTTGGAAGGGCCAATCCGAAGGCAACCATTTTGCTATATTTTGTTTCGTCTCGTACCTCACGCCAGCGGACATGGTAGCGATATTGCTTGCGTCCTTTGGCATCGCGCCCTGTAGCCTGCAGATGACCATTTTTTTTAGGGCAGATCCAAACCTCTGTGTAAGCTGGTGGGATGGCTAAGGCATTAATTCGTTTAATCTCCTTTTCATCCCGAATCTCTTTGCCATCCGGTGCCATATAGATAAAGTGCGCTCCTCGGCGTTTGCGCTTGATACCGGAATCTTGGTCATTGACGTAGACCAGGCCGGCAGCTTCAGCTACTTCAATCGCATCTACTACAGTAGGAGGTAACTCATCTCTATTTGGTACCGGTTGTTTCATGTTTAAAACCAATGATCCTATTGCTGAAGAATGGGTTTAAGCATTTCGACCTTGTTTTGGTTAACTGTTGTCCAGTCATCATTTAAAATGCCACCCGTATCCCCACTATTGGGATTCCAGCTCCAGTAGGCAAAATTTAGATTGTGATCATGAATGTATTTGACCAGATAGTTTTGCCAAATACCCTCTTTACTCTGCAAATCGGTTGCTCTTCCACCAAACTCTCCAATCCAAATAGGCGCAATATTTTGTTTAGCTATATAGCCCCATTTGGCATCCCAGATTTCGTCTAAATTGTTAGGAAAGTTTGGGTCATTAAACCATGGCTGCATGTAAACTCCTGGGCCATAGTCGTGTGGAGAGTAGACAACTTTGTGTGCTGTGTTTAGATGCACGGGATACATGAGCACTCCATCTAATGCCCCACCCCACCAGTAGACATCTTTTGCAACGCCAAATTGAATTCCTTCAACGATAATTAAGACATTGGGATTAGCAGCTAAGATGGCATTTCCTGCTCTTTTTGCAGCTGCTCTCCAGTCAGTTTCGCGAACACCACTGCCCCATGTGGCAGCGCCATGAGGTTCGTTGTGGAGGTCGAATGCGATCACATTGGGTTTATTCAGATAGCGTTTAGCTAAAAAGACCCAATCGTTGATCCATTTTTTTTCAGGAACTTCAGCCGTATACCAGAGTTCTGATTGCTGAGCCGATGTGGGGCGGTGGCGATCTAAGATAATATAGAGATTACGTTTGGCCGCCTCATCGATTAAAAAATCTAAGATTGCAAGTGAATTCTTATTTTGTAAATCGGGATTCAAGTGGTAGTTGATCGAGTTAGGTTGAGTCTGAGGATTAAGAATTTGATTGGAATAGGGAATACGAAGAGAGTTAAAACCTAAGCTTTTTATCTGATCAAGCATATCTGTTAAAGAGCGAGACCATAAGCCATGCACGACATAGTTGGATGTTTCAAATCCAAACCAGCTAACGGACTTTAGAGTAACAGGAGATCCTTGTGGATCAATAATTTGATTGCCTTTAGTGTGCCAGCCTTGAGCTGGTAGGAGAGGTGTTTCTTTTGAAGTTAAAGACATCAGTCCCAATAGACTAATCATCAGGATTCCAACTAAGTAGCGTAGTTGCATAGGCGCACCTCCCTATTGATTCGACCTCCTTATAGCTTAAATAAAAAATTTGAGCCTATGAAAAATAGCTCTCTTATTAAGCTTCTAATTTAATGAATTCTGTATTAGTATTTTAGTCCTGGGTTTGTTGATTATAAACATGGGTGAATATTTAAAAAAATAATTGGAACTTCTTGCCTTAATAGAGGTTTAAAAGATTATGAAAATAGATACTACTTCTACTTCTTTATCTTCAACACAACAACAGAATGTATCAGGAATTAAATCAGAACCCTCTGCAGCTCAAAGTGACCCTCAAAAAGAATTGGAATTTCAGAAAGCAGTAAAATTTGGATATGTGAACTGCTTACAAGTATTAACAACCGATGAGATACAGCCTGATTTGGAACTCGCTTCTTCAGAAATAAACGAGCCTCCCTCAGAGAAAGAAAAAGAGTTGCAAAACTTTCTGGGACAGCTTGCCGCCGTCGCTATAGTGACAGATAATGATTCTGTCCTTCGTTGCTTATTGGAGTTTGAATGCTCTCTCAATTTTTACAGTTTTCTCTACATGGATCCTCCCATCATTTTGGCAGCTAAATATAAAAAACTAGTAGCGACTGAGTTGCTATTAAACCATTTACGACAGCTAAATAAAAAACAGCAAGCATCTCTTATCTATTTAATAGAAGAAGCTTTGAAAATATCTGCTCAACAAAAAGATAAAAATGTGAATCGTCAATTAGCACATTTTTTTATCGAATTTAATTCAGATTAATTTTTTAAATTACAAAAGGTAATTATGTATATTCGTTTTTCCATCCTAAATTCTTTAACAAACAACGGTTATCAGACTCTTGATGCGATTATAGAAGTTGCTGAGCGGGGAAGAGAAAAAGAAGCGGTAGTCGACCCTAGTGTCGAAGAGAAGGCAAAAAAGTTTGGTTATATT
>CAZZJE010000328.1:0-3170 GCA_964654295.1 uncultured bacterium
ATCTCTTCGCCGATAAGCTCTTGCGTGATCAAAGCTAATTTAAGTTCGTTGTCGAAAGGGTTTTGGCCGCAATTGATTTGGTTTTGCAGCGACCTTTGATTGACATATGAGCACTCCACCTCCAATCCGGCTGCACAGAATCCGGATTTGGTTGGTAGAACATAAGGTACGCTTACATTACCGCCCGCATTGGCCATGTTTTTTGAGTCCTCCGAGCCGCTGCTTCGGACCATGAGGTAATTGCCATTTTTTCGAACCATGTCAAGCCAGGAACCTAATTCAGAGTCGAGAGAGTTAAAGACACTTTCGTCTCTAGCAGCCAACTGAAAAGGTTTTTGGATAAGCATTTCTAACATGGAAATATTTTCTTTCACGGCTTGGTTACTGAAGAAGGATTTGTTTTTTTCGCTTTCTCTATAGAGTATTCCAAGGTTTTTCCAGATATCGCAGATTTGTGAGCTATGTTTGAAAAGGAATTTATGGGACTGAGAGTTTTTAAGACCTCTAGGACGGGGAACTCTAACCCATGGGATAGCAAGAGCTGTGAAGAGATCATCTAGTTTGAACAGGTTTTTACCTTTGTTGCCATATTCAACAAGATTGGGATTCTCTTGACTTGTTTGGTTGAAGTGAACGAAGGCTTTTCTGAGCTTTTTTTCGCAGGATTTGAGGCTGATTCCCTGAGAGAGAGAATTCAGAATGTTAGTAAGACGATCAACTTCAAATTTTATTTTGTCTATGGAGTTTTCTATTTGATTATTAGATATTAAATTATTAGTAATCATAGATATCATTAAAAAACGGAATTTAAATTTATATAGTCCATTTTATCTAATTTTTTATTTCTTTAAAACAATAAAGTCGTAATTAAATTATTTTAATTTTTTAAAAAACTGCACAATCAAATGTTGTTTAAATCATCTTTGTAATTTTTTAAACAACGCAGCTGTCTTCGTTCTTCGATAGATGTTTTAGTATAAAATCCATTTTTTAGAACGGCTTGTCTGGCTTTTTGTTTGCCTTGTGGCGTTTTGGGACCAGTCGATAGGCCGCCATGCAATCGACAGCGACCATTTGCCATAGCTGGCTGCTTGCACGGCTTATGGCTATTGGTTCTTGCTTTTGCTCCGCACTTTCGGATCATGGGGTGCTTCCTCCATTTTTGCCTATTGCCCCACCCCCGCCTTGTTGGATAGCACCCACTACTGCCTGGCCCCCTTGGTTGACTTGCACATGCTGTACAACCACTTGCTGAGCACCTTTGCGGCGATAGCGATTGAGTGTCTCAACTGTTTCATGCTGCAGGCGTAATAGCTTGGTTAGGTTGTTGACATTTCGATCTACATTGACTGTGGAGTTTTCTGGGTGGGCGGCTCTTGCCATACATTTCATTCCTAAAGCTTGCAAAGAGAGGAGTTGAGTAAACAGCATGACCTCTACATCATCTTGTGGCTTGAAGGTTTTCATAGCCTTGAGATACATGTTGCCTTCATTGATGGTTTTGTCAGTGCTTTCGCCAGGTGTTGAGACGCCAAGATATTGCTGCATAAGTGCTAGAGCAAATATAAAATCGTGAGAACTGATCAATTCACAAGCAACGGCACGCATAAGCAATTCTTTGTCATCTTCTGACCCTCTATTGCCACGAGTCTGTATTTCAAGTCCATTTTCGCCTTCTTTGAAATAAATGGGTATACGTAGCTCTTCCCATTTTGCTTTCCACTTAGCTAGAAGTGCCTCTTCCTAGCCGTTAAGAGGAACAATGCTCTTGTTTGCCTCATTTGCAGCAATTTCTTGCTTGCTATCCTTTTCGTTTATTTTGCGCATAGCCTACCTATTTTGTTTCTGCCCAAGTTTTTCCGCATTTTGCCTCTACCAGACCCTTTAGATAGGGCTTACTAGCAGGGAAAACATCTATAAATGCCTCTTCCATGGCTTGAATAGCTTTCTTCATAAACTCATTCACTCTAGCATCTGTCACTTCTAGAAGGATTTCGTCATGAATCACATTCACCAGCTGACATTCTTCGCAAAGAAAAGGAATAAGCCGAATAAGTGCATGTAAAGTGATCTCGGCAGCAGCTCCTTGAATTGGAAGGTTAAGAGCTGCTGTGTATCGATAGCCAAGGCGCTCGCGGCTAAAATCTCTTTCTCGGCCGCAAGGCGTCCTGATTTTTCAAGAGTATTCGGCATTTCGGGCTGTCTGCTGTTGCCATTTTCGCAAGCCTGCATAGGTTTTGAAGAACCCATCCCTATGTTTAGTAGCCTCTTCCAATGACATCTCTACACCATATTGCTGCTTTGCATAGCGTGTTAAGCCATTAGCCCCTTGTCCATACAGTAGTCCAAAAATCACTGCTTTAGCTAATTGTCGCTGTTCTTTGCCGATCGACTCTTTCGGCAGTTTTAAAAGAGACAAAGCAGTATTGATATGCACATCACCCCCTTCTAGATAGATGCGCAGCAGCTCTGCATCTTGGATGATCATGGCAGCTATTCGAAGCTCCTGCTGGCTATAGTCAAGACCTATCAGGGTATATCCTTCTTTAGCGCAGAAAAGAGTGCGAAACTCTCCTTTGGGCATATTTTCCATGTTGGGATTGTAGCTAGACATCCTTCCTGTAGAGGTATTTCCAAGGAAAAAAGAGCCATATAACCTGTTATTTGGAATGTCGATAAATTTATATAGCCCCTGCCCAAAAGAGCTTGTGAGCTTTGCTAATTGCCTGTACTTCACGATTTTGGGAAAGATATCGTGAGTTCCTTCATTCAGTCGAAAAGTGTGAGTGCTTGTGCTTAGCTGTCCTTTAGCTGTTCTTGCCCATGCTTTTAAGTCTTTTTGCTTTAACGTCTCTTGAAGCCATTCACCGAGCTGTTTAGAGCTATTAACGAGCAAATTACGCATTTTTTACGCACTTGAAGAAAAATTTGGCAGTGTTTTGCGTATTTTTGGAAACTAGTTATTTGAAAAATGAAAACGGGGAATGTTGAAGAGAAAAAGACGTTGCATTGAGCTGGCCGACGCCAGTTCTTTGCAGTCGAGTGCGTAATATTTGCGTAAAAGCACAAGTGCGTAACGCTTGCGCAATAGCAAAAAGAGGGCTTTGGAGGTATTGTGGAAAAAGTGGGGCAACTTGGACTTGAACCAAGGACCAGCGGGTTATGAGTCC
>CAZZJE010000329.1:0-3167 GCA_964654295.1 uncultured bacterium
CCTCTCAAGCAATGGAAATTGGATCTCAATCAATTCAAGTCAGCGTTGAGACCGAATACCAAAGCGATCATTTTAAATATCCCGCACAACCCAACAGGCTCCTTACTAGATAAAGAGACATTTGATGAAATTGTCGAATTAGCAAGAAAGAGAGGCTCCTATATTTTTTGTGATGAAGTCTACCGCTACTTAGAAGTTGAAGAATCCAAGCGTCTTCCCGCTATCGCTGAAGCGTATGAAAAGGGAATCAGCTTGAATGTGATGACAAAGTCGTTTGGCTTGGCGGGATTACGTATAGGCTGGTTAGCATCGAAAGATCGGCAATTTATCCATGACGTCGGCTCTTATAAGCTCTATACATCAATTTGCAATAGTGCTCCTAGCGAAATCTTGGCTCTCATTGCCTTGCAAGCTAAAGAGCACATTTTTAAAAGAAACCGCTCTCTCATGTTAAAAAACTTGGAGCTTCTTGACCGATTTTTTGAAAAGCATGGCTCAAAATTTAGCTGGAAGCGCCCTGAAAGTGGGATGATGGCCTTAGTTCAGCTTCTGCTTCCAATTGATGTGGATCAGTTTACCACAGATCTCGTTGAGCAGAGCGGTGTTTTAATTATGCCTGGGAGCGTCTTTGATCTGCCTGGCAACTTCTTTCGTATTGGATTTGGCCGCCGCAATATGCCGCAGGTTTTAGAACATTTTGAACGCTTTGTTAACCAATAACCCCGATTTTTAAGATGCCGTACGACATGTTGACTCTTCCTTTGATTCATGAAGCTTCCCGATTTCTAAAGAAAGTTGTGCGGGAGACAGAGCTCGAATTTTCTCCTGACCTATCTAATCTTTTAGGCGTTCCTGTTCATCTGAAACTAGAGTTTTTACAGTTAACCGGCTCTTTCAAAATAAGAGGCGCCTATTTCTATCTATCGACGTTAAGCTCAGAAGAGAAAGCAAGAGGCGTTGCCGCCTGCTCCGCAGGCAACCATGGATTAGGGGTTGCGTATGCCGCAAGGGAAACGGGAATTCCTTGTACGGTCTATGTGCCTAAGAGTGTTGATCCTATTAAAGAGAAAAAGATTTTAAGACTGGGAGCAGAGGTAAAACGTTCGCCTTTCATCGGTTACGACGAAACGTTAGATTGGGCAAAAGGAGAAGCAGAGCGACATCATCATCTTATTTCAGCCTTTGACGATGCGCGCATTATGGCAGCCAATGGCGGATCTGTGGCTGTAGAAATCTTTGAACAGCTACCTTCCGTACAACATCTTATTGCTCCAGTGGGTGGCGGAGGCCTATCGGCAGGTCTCGCTTATTATGCGAAAGAGAAGAGTCGTTCAGTTGAAATCATTGGATGCCAGCATCGCGACTCCCCTGCCCTTCAGCTTTCGATGGAAAAGGGAAGGGCTGTAACCAGTTTGCCTCCTATCGAGACCGCTGCAGGAGGAATTGAAGGGGGAATTGGAGCGAAATGCTTTGACGTGCTAAGAACGACTATTGACCATGTGCATCTCTCTTCGGAAGAAGAAATTAGAAGCGGAATGATGTGGATGCTCTCTAACCATCAATACCTGATCGAACCTAGCAGCGCAGTCGCCGTGGCTTATTGCTTATCGCAGCAAGAGAAAAAGTTAGATGGACCAGTTGCCATTGTCTTAACAGGACGTAACGTACGCTATCCGTAGCTTATACCATTACGTAGGACGATCTATATTTTTCTGTAGGAAGCTGGTCTTGGTAGTCGAAGACTCCTAAGGTTTCCAACGTTTGCGGATCAAATTGAACTGGTAAAGGAACCACCGTCATCGCCACATAGGCCTCTGCCAATTTAGTTACATTGACGTTAGCATTTTGAATCGTGGGTTCATGTGTCGAAAAGAGAGTAAAAAATGACTTAAATAGAGAGCGGCAAGGGTCGACAGCAAAGCCTACGTAATGAAGGGATCCCTCTTCAAAAACGGCACGAAAGGCATCTGACCGCAGAAATTTGTTCGTATAGACCACTTGGCCCTTATCAAAAGAAAAGCCGTGTAACATCGCCAGGCCATCAAACCAATGCTCATTGCATTGGCCATTGACAGTTACCTTTATGGGACCATTCCGCACTAATGTTCCTGACAGCCAAGTTGGAATTTCACCTGAAACGAGAAGTCGCTGATCGGAAACCTCATCTAGAATTTCGGCTGAAATAGGAACGCTTTTTCTTTGTTTGTTTTTCAGAAAAACAAGCACTTCTTAAACTCGTTAAATTTTTTTACTGTAAGCTACTTAAAGCTTAAGTTACGATCGAATGCTGGCTTCCAAGGAAAAGAAGTGCTCCACCAGCAACAATGAGGGCAATGCCACCAATGAGGTACCACATTGTTTTCTGCGTAAAGCGGCCGGTAACGCTTTGTGAGATTTTGTCTGTAATGGCGCGAGAAGAGTTTAATCCGAATAGAAGGAGAACGACTCCAACAGCTAAAATGACAATTCCAATAATGTTCATGCTCACCTCTAACAAATTAACACTTAAAAACTTAAACTAATCAGCGAAGCCAAACTCAGCTTCGCTGATTATCCCAAGCTCTGAGAGTGGTCTTTGATGGTTAGATAATTTTAAATAACCACAGTAAGATAATGACAAATATTGGCACTCCGAGCAGCCACAAAGCAATCATTCTGGTCATAATCACCACCTTTATTTTTTATGAGATTAAATCTTATTGGATGATTAAAGCCTTCCTAATAAGAACAACACCAGCAAAACCACTAAGATTAATCCTAAAATACCACTCGGACCATATCCCCAGCCGGCGCTATATGGCCAAGTTGGGAGTGCTCCAATAAGAAGTAAGATTAACAGGATTAATAAGATTGTACTTAACATCGCTCTCTCCTTCCGAAAGATTTTACTGGAAAGCTGAAGCCCAATGATTGGGATCCTATCTATGGCTACTTTTCACAGCAGAATCATGACTAACTTCGATTCGTTTTATGTTTTGCTATTTCTCACTATGGTCCACGACCTATTCACAGTAGTCTTCATAGGACTACGCCTCTATTATATCAACAAAATAATTTAAATCAGCGACAAACGTATTAAAATTTTGTTTTACAACACTTAAAAATTTCTGGATTTTTGAAGTCAAGTTAGATACCAGATAACTTAGCAAAAGATTAGGAGGGTAGCG
>CAZZJE010000330.1:0-625 GCA_964654295.1 uncultured bacterium
TTTTGCCAAAGTGCAAACTGCGCGAAGCCTTAGGCTATTTTTGTGGATTGATTCCCTACTTAAAAAATTATACCAGCATGCAAATGCCAGGTTAGATAACAATGCAGCCGAAAGAGCGATCAGGCCGCTTGCCATCGGCCGTAAAAACAGGCTCTTTTTTGGCAGTCCAGAGGGTGGCCAAGTAGGAGCCATCCTCTTTTCTATCGTACAAACTTGTCGAGGCTTGGGAATAAATCCGAGAGAATATCTAGAAGATATTTTTGGACGCTTCTTGAACCATCCAGCTCAACAGTTACATCAACTCTTGCCCGATCAGTGGCTTCTTAGCCGTCATTCATAGATTGGATTGCCGATTTTATTGGCAACATGATTTGTTTAGACGCTTACTGACCTGTAGGCTGAATATTTATGTTAAGCTTATTTAACACAAGCCAGTCCGTTTTAATGTTATATTTCAAGCTTGAGCCATCAACAATATCCAAGCATAACCTATTTTCTTCATCCAGGTGAATGAGATTTTGGTTCCCTTTCAGAGGCATATTGACAGAGGGAAGATTGGTATTTGGAAAATAGGCCCGTCTTTCATCCGACCCATAAAGATTTGAATTTCTCTCTTTTTCAAATT
>CAZZJE010000330.1:635-2392 GCA_964654295.1 uncultured bacterium
CAACAAAAATACGTTTCCGGAATTGAATGGGATTTGAATTTTAAAATTCAATAATCCACTCTTGTCAGCAAACCCTTTGACATATTTAGTTTTTTGACTAATAAATAATTCTGTAGCTATTATCTGATGTTTTTTTAAACACTGAAATGCATCTTCCAGGCATTCAACTTTTAGGCCAATCCCTACCCATAGAGGTTTTTCAGCAACTTTCCATTCTTCTCCAAAGGCAAAGCTGTCAACATAGCTGGCATCAGATAATTCTAAAAATTCAAACATGATGTTTTTTAAAACTAAATAACGCGATAATATAAAGTTACGATTTTTTCTTATTGCGGTTAAATTAAGGTGTTGCCAATTTTTATCGGTGAAATGTTGATCTAAATTCTTGCAGACAAATACTAATCTTTCAATTTTAATGATATTATACTGTTTTGACATACATTAATTCATGTTTAGAAAATAACCAGCGTAGAATTATTAATATCGAAATGCCTGACGTACATAAAAATAAAGTGTAGTTGGAGTATTGTGAGGCTAGCATTAAGCTAAATATTAAAATAATTATTTGAGATGAAAGTTCTCGCATGGCATATATATTATTAGATTGATTGTGTTCTCCGAAATGTTGATAAAAGTGAGTTCTAGCCGAATTACGCGAAACAGGATTGAAAATTGAAAAAATCATTTGGCATACGATCATAATAGATAAGTTATCAGTGAAAAATACTGCTATTATTGGGATACATAAAATAAATCCTGCTTGTTTATCTAAATCAATCAATAACTGATGCATCCTTATACTTTTAGAAAGCAGAAGTTGTGAAACAAGTGCGCAAATAGTCGCACTAATCCAGTAGATAGACATTGTAATAGCTGAAGCATTAAGTGCGACTAATTTTACACTTATGAATATAACAACAATATAAATAAGAGAAGATGCTATAGATCCTTCTAAGAAAACACGATCAAAGATTAAATGATAGTTGAATTTAAATTTATTTTTGATTTCTAGGCTAACATTTTTTTTTATGAATTTGCTTATGCTTGTTTTGAATAAATATGCGGATATTAAAAATGTGATCGAATTTATTAGTAAAGCATAATAATGTAATGTGCTAAATATTAAAGGTCCTAATCCCATTCCTAACAGTTTACCAAATGTAATGTATGAGCCAATTGCAGCAAACTGACGTGTTAAGTTATGCTTCCTATTGTCTTTTGATGCTATGCAAGAGGCATATAAAGGTTCAAAGTATATGTTTTGTATGGCTCCCAAAAGCATAGCACAGAATAAAATAGTTATTGTAGCAGAAAAATTAAATAATGAATCCGGACTGGCAATACTCAAAATAAAATATATTATAATAAAACAAATTGATGAAATAATATCAGTAAATATTAGCAAGGACTTCGGATTCATGTTTAAAGAAAAAAAAGTAAGGGCCATGGGCCCTGCTAGCCCCGCTATCGTGGATATAATTTGCATTAGGCTCATTAATCCTGGATCGCTATAATTTATTGACAGTTCATAACTTAATCCCGTCCAAGTGATTCCAGATCCAAGAATGGAAAAAAAAAGCGCCAGGCGTAGCAAGTGTGCTCTTTTGGAATGATTCTTCATGCGATTGGTATCCCTGGAAAATTACGCCAACTAATTTGTTTTGCGACTGAGTAAGCAACGAATATTCCAGGACACTCTGGCAGTTCCTCAACATGAAAATTTAATTGTGAAAATGATAATGATTCGGCTGCATCAT
>CAZZJE010000330.1:2402-3165 GCA_964654295.1 uncultured bacterium
AAATGTAAGGTGAATCCTTATATGCGCTATTTGGCTGAGACCATTGCAAGATTCGCTGAACTGAAGGTTCTTGTGAATTAGTCAGAAATTCATAGAATTTTTTATCGCACCCAGGAATAAATTGTAATGTTTCCATACAAGCTTTTTGAAAAGCGAGAAGATGGCTATTTCCATATCCATTACCATAAAAAAACCAGTATCGATTCTTAAGTGAAATAACTACTTTGTTAGGCCTGCAGCTTCAGCTGGTATTTCAATAACTTCAAAAATTTCCATGATAACTCTCCGGTTTAAAGTTTTGTGGACGTAAGTAAAAAACATTAATTTTATGATAAATTTTTGACAACCCTATTTTGTAAAATTTTACTTATCGTCCAAAGCCAAAGGTACAGAGTATTTGAATAGGTCAGTTATATAGGTCAGTTAAACGGCGAAAAAGTTTTAAAAGAATGCGCTAAGTAAAGGCGATAGAAAATACAGCCTCTCCTCCTAAGTAACTTGTATTTTGTTTAATTGCAGAATATCCCTACTCCAAACTAGCTGATGAGCTAAATCATTCTTTTCTTATCAGTTGAATAAGTATTAAGAATACCAGTAGATCGCTGCAATCTGTAAGACTTGTAATAAATTCGGTCCCTACTGTTTACTACTAAGAAAAATTTTCGATAAGAAACTTTATCTGGTAATAAACAATGCAATCAGAAATTAAGCAACCATACCTCTGGTCAATACCTCAAATATTATTAGCCTCCTATTTGGCTGG
>CAZZJE010000331.1:0-3155 GCA_964654295.1 uncultured bacterium
GTCGAGATGAGCAAAAAGCGGTGACAAGTCACCGCACTCCAAATAGCTTTAGACGACCATATAGGTAAGATTTAGAGGTATTGTGCCTGCAAAGTCAAGAAAAAGATGTGTCAATCTGCAAGGACAAGTCGCCGCCCAAAGTCGTTAATTACCACGAAACAAATCGCTTAATAATCCTCAAGACGTCGTTATAGCTAACGAAGAGGAAGAATCCGATTAAGACCAAGGCCGAAATCAGAGCAACCTTCTCCATCACCTTAGGTTTCAAACGCTGCCTTGTAACCATTTCAATTAGGCAGAACATAATTGTCCCACCATCTAGCAATGGAATCGGTAGCAAGTTGAAAATTCCCAAGTTTAAGCTGATAAAGCCCATCCAGAAAAGCCCTTCTTGCAGGCCATTCATCCAGCTATTATGGACAACTTGAATGATGCCGATGGGACCCATGAACCATTTTGGACTTAAAGCACCCGTAAAGAAAGCATAGAGATTACGCCAAAATCCGACGGTGACTTCATATAAAATGGTTGTGGGAGGAGGGTTATAGATGACTGTTTCATCTTGGATGGCTGGGATACCTAAAACGAGCTCTTCCTGCTTTTTCTTTAGCAAAGCCAGGAGCTGTGAGCGTTTTTCTGGATCTTCGATTGCTTCAACCTGTTTTGTCTGCTCTTCAAGCTGGGCAGCATATTGAGCACTTTGATCAGATTGAGCCATCAGATCTGCCTGTTTAATCGGCGTAATCGGTTTCAAAAACACATATGGGCCGTAATGAGATTTAAGCCGGTTTGTTCCGATTGTATTGGCAATTGCTAAAATGGCTTTGGCGTCAAGCTGCTGGTCAAAGTCAGCGTCTGCGTCTGTCCAAAGAAGCGGCTCTCTTTTGGCCGAATCGCGTTCAACAATGAGAAGGGCTTTGTGCTGCTGGAGCTGATAGAAGAGCTGATAAGCATATTTTACAGCCGTTCCGTCGACAGCAATAATCGTATCGCCAGCTTTTAAAGGCTCATCAATTGCAGCATAGAGGTTTTTTGGAAAAGCCTCTTCTTGGTTTTCTACATCAATAAAGCGTACTTCATTTTCAACGACGCAGTCGAGAGTTAGGTTATAAGGAATCATCCAGAGCTGCGGAAGCTTCGTTCCATTCAATTCAGCTTCAAACTGCCAGTCGACCAGCTCTTCTTTGAAGTCTGGATCGAGCTTAAGTTCGCTTACAGGAACTCTTGGCACACGTCTCAGAAAAGTTTGGTCACCACGTTTGATCGTCAAGAGAGAGCGTTCGTTGTTGACAATCGCATTGAGCTGCGCAATAGAGTAGACCAGCTCTCCATCTGCCCAGACGATGCGATCGCTAGGCTGCAGTCCGCTAGCAGTGACTGAGGGATTTTGAGGTAAGTGAGCAGCCTGATCATGTAGTGCTGTCGGGTCATAGTTGAGATAACGGGCAGGAGCTAAAATCCCGGCGGTCATGATGTCGCGGTCTAATACAGCAGGATGTGGATAGAGAGCGACGTCATAGCTAAAGGGTGTTTTTGTTCCTGTTGTCGGATCAATATGATAACCGTTTACTGTCAAACGATCTTTAGCCAGGATAGGCTCAGCAAAGTGATCTTTGGATGCGTTGTAGACGTGGTTTCCATAGCTTGTGATCTCGTCTCCCGGCCGTACACCCTTGGCAAAGAGCTCCGATTTAGGATCTACCCAGCCTATCTTGTGCGTGTAGTCACTAAAAGGCTTATGGACACCATTCAGTAGCCAGATGGCTGAGAAGGCAATGATGGCGAAGAGTATATTCATCAGCGGTCCCATCAGCGCCACTTTAATCCGATCCCAGGGAGATTTTGCTGAGAAGGTGTCTTGTGATGGAGTAACAGGCTCTCCATCTTCTTCGTCAGATTCTTCTCCAGCAATGCGGACATAGCCTCCAAAAGGGATCCAGCAGACTTGCCAAGTGACGCCATCCTGTTGCCAGGAGTAGATAGGTTTTCCAAAACCGATTGAGAAGGTTTCAACACGCATGCCTACTCGACGCGCCATCCAGTAGTGACCCAATTCATGGATGAATACTAGAAAGCTAATGACGAGGAGAGCAACTACAAAGAAAAAAAGAGACGACAGACTGATCAACATCGTGTCCAACCCATATTATGCCAAAAAATTTAAGAAAATTTAGTATGCCAAAATGAGATGTAAAGTGCTACGCCAAAAATAGTTCTTCGATAGGCAATGCTTTTTTAGCCTCCTGGCGTGCTTGCTGATCAATCGCTAGAATATCGGTAATGTCTCCAATTTCAATTGCTGGATGTTCTTCTAGTAGAGTTTCTAAGGTCGAGGCAATCGCACACCAGGGGAGCTCGCCCTTTAAAAAGCGCTCAACTAGGATTTCATTGGCTGCATTTAAATAGCAGGGGTAACTTTGCCCAGCTTTTAGGCAATCAAACGCAAGTTTCAAGCATCTAAAACGATTGAAATCGGGCGGATAGAACTCCATTGTCACTGGCTCGGCGAAACTCAAAGGCTTTAATGGGCTGGGCATCCGTTCCGGATAGGTTAACGCATATTGAATGGGAAGCGTCATTTGAGTTTGGCTAACTTGGGCAAGAGTTGATCCATCGACATATTCGACCATACTATGAATCAAGCTTTGAGGATGGATGACAACGCTAATTTTTTCGGGTGGGATATTAAAGAGCCAGCGTGCTTCGATTACTTCCAGGCCCTTATTCATCAAAGTTGAAGAGTCGACTGTGACTTTAGGTCCCATGCGCCAGGTGGGATGATTGAGAGCCTCTTCAACCGTTACCTTTTGCAGCTGCTCATTGGAATAGGAGCGGAAGGGACCTCCTGAAGCCGTTAAAATCAAGCGTGAGACATGGGCTGGATCATTGCCTGCGAGGCACTGGAAAAGAGCGCTATGTTCACTGTCAACAGGCAGCAGTTGGCTATTGTGCCGCTTGGCAAGGTCCATCACCCAGCCTCCGCCTGAAACAAGAGACTCTTTGTTTGCCAGAGCAACTGTTTTCCCCGCTTGAATGGCAGCAACTGTTGGCAGCAGGCCCATTGTGCCTGTGATTGCTGAAACGACTAGGTCAGCTTCATGACACTGTGCAATAGCTTGCAAGCCCTCTAAACCTTCCAGTACGGTCACATCTGG
>CAZZJE010000332.1:0-3141 GCA_964654295.1 uncultured bacterium
GCTAAAGGATGCGGCCGTTTTACGCTGCTTTTAAGTTTAATTTGGAAGAAGTTCTGTCTCTCTTGGAAGATCACTTTTGAGCGAGGTTACCGAGAGAAGTATTACAAAGGCCTAGAAAAAATCGAATCTCATATTCGACATTTGCAGACAAATCCAATACGGCATACACCTATTATCCCCAATACACCTTCAGATGGAGACCTCACTGCTTCACCCAGCTCTAGTAACGAAGATCTATCTCCTGAGCAGGCTGCAACAAAGCAATTGATTCAATCTCTCAATACTGAATTAGAGTCGAAAAACACCCTTAAACAAACCCAATCGACCAAATTAACGGAGCTGTTAGCACAAAAAAGCCCGCTGGATGAGTCCTTTAGAAACAACAAGAAATTGCTTGAAGAAAAAAGTGCTGAAGTATTGACGTTAGATGGTCAATCCAAGACTGATATAAAGCGCGATGCAGATCTAGCTAGCCTACAGAAACTTGCAACGGAATACACGCATTTAAACTGGCTGCGAAGGAAAATGTATGAGGGAGCTAACATTTTAGTATTAAAACCAGACTTTAACTGGAACGACCCAGATAAAGAGATTCAAAATATTCTCTCAGAGCGTTTAGCAATTGAAGCGCGCACTAAAAAGAATGCAGAAATAATAGCGGCTGATCAACTGGCAATTCAAGATCTTGAAACCAACCAAAATTACCTTAGATCACAGCTTTTGCCTTTAAATCAAGAGATTGAAATGGCAATGGCTGCTCTTCGGGAAGTTGAGACTAGTATCCATAAATTAAGATTCAAAATCGCTGTTTTAGAAGATAAAGAGCCACCAGTAGATGCAACCAACGATGAAGATGGATACGAGTATTTTGACTTCGATGATTTCCTGGAAACAAGCAACTCCTTAGACAATAAAGTGGATGAAACGTCTACTGTAGCTTCCAGCTAAACTCGTTTCTTTCAAAAAATTGTAAGCCTCTGCAATCTAATGTGGGTAGGCGTTGTCTTTTGTATCTCTGTAGTCCTTTTTGTCTTCTTTTAAATTTTACAATGATCTTGTTAGATCCAGCAAAAAATCAACGCTATAGCTTTAGGACATTCAGTGATTGAAGATAGCCAAGAATTTATCGTATTGGCCGAAGAGGCAGGCATGCGCCTCGATCTCTTTTTAGCTCGGCGGTTTGCCTCACACCTATCTCGTACCTATTTTCAATCTCTCATCAGCAACGAAGGTGCGATTGAAGTGAATGGAAAAGCATTAAAAAAAGGGCGGAGGCTAGAAGCTGGAGATCATGTAGAGGTCACCTTACTTCCTTTGCCTGAATTGGAACTTAAACCTGAGCCAATTCCTCTCCATATCTTATATGAAGACTCTCAGCTGCTAGTCATCAACAAACCTGCAGGAATGCTTGTGCATCCAGCTCCTGGATATTGGAGCGGAACAGTTGTCAATGCGCTTCTCTATCATTATCGAGAACTATTTAGCCTTCAAGAAATGCCTTGGGAAGCGTTTCGGCCAGGCATTGTTCATCGATTAGATAAAGAGACCTCGGGAGCCCTACTGATTGCTAAAAATGGCCTTGTTCATCGGCAATTAACACGTCTATTTTCTGAGCGATTGGTAAAAAAGGAGTATTTAGCCGTTTGTATTGGAAATCCCGGTTCCGGTAGCATCTCGGCAGCTATTGGCCGGCATCCGACCAAAAGACAAGAGATGGCCCTTGTCAAAGAGGGGGGAAGAGAGGCTGTAACCGAATTTGAAACTCTAGCTTCACGCGGTGACTTTAGCTTAGTGCTCGCACGCCCCCTCACTGGACGTACCCATCAGATCCGTCTTCATCTGCGCGCCAAAGGAGCGCCTATTTTAGGCGATTCTCTCTATGGTAATAGCAGTTTAAATCGCAAATGGGAGGTCTCTCGGCAGCTTTTACATGCCTATCGCCTCACCTTTATACACCCGATCACAGGTGAGAAATTATGCATTGAAGCGCCGCTGCCAGAAGACTTTTTAAAATGGAAAGAGAAGCTATCTCCGTAAAAACTAAAGAGAGCGTTAGATGCGATGTTTGATCCAACGTGTAAAATCGGCAGCTGTCTCAGTAGAGGGAGAGATGATCGGACAAATTGGTTCTGGCGCTCTCATCTTTGTCGGGTTTCATCGTCAGGACAGTGCGCATTCGATTCCCTGGATGGTCAATAAGCTTTTGCATTTACGCTTCTTTGCTGATGAGCAGGGCAAAATGAACCGTAATATCCGTGAAAGTGGCGGGCAGCTATTAGTTGTCAGTCAGTTTACTCTCTATGCCAGCTGTCAAAAGGGCCTTCGTCCCGACTGTTTTGAAGCTGCGGGAGGCGTTGAAGCCGAATTTCTTTACAACACTCTGGTTAATCAGCTGATTCAAGAGTTTGGTCCGATACAGACTGGAAAATTTGCGGCTTTCATGGAAGTTTCCCTAGTTAATGATGGGCCAATTACACTGCTATTAGAAAAAGAGCCAAATCGGGCAGTTTAAAACATTTAGCGACTTGCTGCAAAACCAAGCCTATGCTAGTCTGGCCCTGTCTCTAATGGTAGAGTTTACCGCCCGAACTACGGTAAAATGCCTCTCAAAGCATCTTAAACGTGTTTTGTAGGAATCCTTATGTTCTATAGAGGAAAGTTCAAGAAGGCCATGTCCACATGACCATCGATCGCGCATAGAGTCTCTGATTTCATATTGAATGAGGGCCGAAAGATGAAAGAATTCGTCGCCTATATTGTCAAAAACCTAGTGGATCATCCAGACAAAGTCAAAATCAACGAAATTGGGGGAACCCAAACATTGATTATTGAGCTTTCTGTCGAAAAGTCCGATATTGGAAAAATTATTGGCAAAAAAGGCAAAACAATTAATGCGATCCGCACTCTATTGATGTCTGTTGCAAGCCGCAATGGAATTCGAGTGACGCTCGAGATTTTGGAAGAGAACGGCTACAATCGCGAAGGCGAAGAGTAACCTTTTCAATCGAGTTGAGTTAAAATCTGACCGCTCCGCTTCTTAGAAGGAGGTCCGTCTTACAGGCGTATAGACGGCCCTTCCTTTTTTTCTTTGGAGTGCGGCGACTTGTCGCCGCTTTTTGCTCATCTCGACTTGTCGAGATG
>CAZZJE010000333.1:0-3136 GCA_964654295.1 uncultured bacterium
CTTAAAACAGCTGTTAGAAACCATTCCAGCCGATGCTAACATGATGGATGTCTTGCGGACAGGCTGCTCCTATCTGGGAACGATAGAACCAGAAACAGAGTATGGCAATGCGGTGAATATTGCAGACCGCCTGATCGCCTCGTTTAGTTCGATGCTGCTCTACTGGTACATCTATCATCAAGATAAGGTTCGCATTGAGCTTGCAACCCGTGGAGATACGATTGCCAGCCACTTTTTGACTCTATTGCTTGACCGCCCTCCAACAGAGACACGACGCAAATGTTTAGATGTGGCTCTGATCCTCTATGCCGAGCATGAATTCAATGCATCAACCTTTACCGTTCGAACCATCGCTAGCACCCTATCTGATTTTTATTCAGCTATTTGTGGAGGAATAGGCGCATTACGTGGACCCTTGCATGGCGGTGCTAACGAAGCGGCAATGGAGTTGATCCAAAGCTTTGATACGCCTGACCAGGCAGAGCGTGGAGTGATGGATCTGCTGGCGCGAAAAGAGCTCATTATGGGCTTTGGCCATCGCGTCTACCGCACCTCTGATCCTCGTTCGGCTATTATCAAACGCTGGGCGCAAAAGATGTGTCAGGAGATGGGTGACACCCGGCTATTTCCTATCGCTGAGCGGATTGAAACAGTGATGTGGAGGGAGAAGCAGCTGTTTCCCAACTTAGATTTTTATAGTGCTTTAGCATTTCATGCGTGTGGAATTCCAACGCCTATGTTCACTCCCCTCTTTGTCATCAGTCGCATTACTGGCTGGTCGGCACATTTGTTGGAGCAGAGGCAGCATAACAAGCTCATACGCCCCAGCAGCAACTACATTGGCCCGCAGAGACGCGCCTGGGTGCCCGTAGCAGACCGCCGTTAATAACAGAGGATTTCGAATGTCTATGACGCTACCGCAAAAACAGAGCCAAGTCGATCGGCTGCTTGAGGAGATTGCCGACTATGTGATGGAGCCTTTGCAATTTAGCCAAGAAGCCCTTCAGACGGCTGGGCTCTGTTTAGCGGATGCGTTAGGTTGTGCGATCTTAGCCACGCAGCATAGCGACTGTTGCAAATTGCTTGGCCCGGTTGTTCCGGGGACAATTGTCCCCAATGGCAGCCATGTGCCAGGTACAGGCTACATCCTGGATCCAATTAAAGCAGCGTTTGATATTGGCTCGATGATTCGATGGCTCGATTACAACGACACCTGGCTAGCACAGGAGTGGGGGCATCCATCGGATAATCTGGGAGGCATTTTAGCCGTTGCCGATTATCTCAGTCGAAAAGAGCAGTCCATGCAGCAGTCGACTCTATGCATGCAGCATGTCTTAGACGCGATGATCAAAGCGTATGAGATTCAGGGCGTCTTAGCAATTAGCAACAGTTTTAACCGCCGCGGCTTTGACCACGTTATTCTGGTTAAAGTGGCAACTGCTGCCGTGGTGGCACAGCTGCTAGGAGCTAACCGTGAGCAGGTCATGGATGTTTTATCCCAGGCATGGATTGACACAGGACCTCTGCGCACCTATCGTCACGCGCCTAATACAGGCTCGCGTAAATCTTGGGCAGCTGGCGATGCGACAAGCCGTGGCGTGCAGCTGGCCATGCTCACGCTAAAAGGTGAGATGGGATATCCAACAGCCTTAACAACACCCATTTGGGGCTTTGAACACATTATTTTAGGTGGAAAGCCGTTGACTTTGACACAGCCGTTGGGCTGCTATGTCATGGAGCATATTCTCTTTAAGGTCAGCTTTCCTGCCGAATTTCATGCACAGACAGCTGTTGAATGTGCCTTTAAGCTGCATCCGTATGTGATCGATCGCTTAGATGAAATTGAAGAGATTTTGATAGAAACGCAGGAGCCAGCGATTCGAATTATTGATAAGAGAGGCCCTTTAAATAATTATGCCGACAGAGACCACTGTTTGCAATATATGGTCGCTGTTGGATTACTTAAAGGATCGTTGGAAGCAGAAGATTATGATGATGCGATTGGAAACAACCCTCAGATCCACGATTTGCGAGATAAAATGCGTGTCGTTGAGCATGCCGCTTTTACTCAAGACTATTTAGATCCGACGAAGCGCTCTATTGGCAATGCAATTACAATTCGCTTTAAAGATGGATCTGCAACGGAGAGAGTCGAAGTTGAATATCCTTTAGGGCATCGTCGACGCAGGAGAGAGGCCATCCCTTTAATTTTCCAGAAACTCCAGAGCAACCTTCAGACACTTTTTTCTAAGGAGCGTACGGAGGCTTTGATGCAGCTTTTTAAAGATCATCAGCGTCTAGGGGAGTTGCCTGTATATGCCTTTATGGATCTGTTCGATAAAGCTCAAGACAGATGAGCAACCAATATTTGGAGTGCGGCGACTTGTCGCCGCTTTTTTGCTCGCTTCGACTTGTCGAAGCGTCTGTAGTTTAGACGTTTTTATGCAAACTTGTTGGGGTTATTGGCGGTGTAAGGCCTAATTCTACAATTGTTTCTTTAGTTTAGCTCAAAATTTTAATCTACTAACCCAAAGCCTTCAGTTGATTTTCTAGCTTAGATCCAAGTGCACTCGCTTCACTCTCAAGTTTTTTTTCATTTTTACGTATATCTTCTGCATTTTTTGCATCTTGCATTCTTAAAAGTTGATTTAGCATCAATACTATTATTTGATCTGAAAAAGTATGTACTAGTACTCGGATTTTCCGTTTATCCTGATCTGATAGAGCGCTGAATTTTGGGTCATTAAATACCACTGAATTCGCATTGAGCTGCTCATTTATTGCTGCCCGTTTCGTTCTCTGCCAATCTGAGCATCCGAAAATGCTTAAGAAGGCGTTTACAACTCGGAAGCATATCCAACGAAGAGCATCACAAAACCCTTGAGGTTTAGCGTAGCGTGAAATTGTCTTCTTAATCCGCTCTTTAGTTTTTACTGAAAGTGTTACGTCAGGTGCATCAATTGCGTTCAAAACGTCTGTATTAAGGCGCATAAACAATTCCTATTTGAAAAATAAAAAAAATAAAATTAAACTATTTTATATAAAACAAAAAAACAATTAAATCTCTGATACTAAACTTACCAGCAATTCCCGCTGGGATTTAAAAAATAATTTACATGCCACTATTTTGTGAATT
>CAZZJE010000334.1:0-3127 GCA_964654295.1 uncultured bacterium
TTCCCTCGATCGACGCCGCGGCCCGGGCGACGAGTGCGATCATCGCGGCGGGACTCTCCTTCAGCGGATTGATAAGAGAGTCGAATGGCTTCGCCCGTAGATTCACCCTTTAGGAGACGAGAATTCAAGTGGAATGTGATTCCTTGCTTTTTAAGTACCTGCAAAAATCCACGACTAATCGCCCGATCCATCGTTGGACAGATGCGATCAAGCATTTCAATTACCGTCACTTCACTTCCTAAGCGCTTATAAACAGAAGCTAGCTCTACTCCAATGACACCTGCACCGATTAAAACAAAACGCTTGGGAACAGATTTTAAGCTTAGCGCGCCTGTGGAAGAGAGAATTTTATTCTCATCAAACGGTAAAAATGGCAGAGGAATCGGCTCCGAACCGGTAGCTAAAATAATATTGGCAGCAGTGACACTCTTTTTCCCTTCAGAACTGTTGATTGTAACTTGATGTGGGTCAGATTGCAGAGTTGCTTCCCCTTTGATCCAATCAACTTGATAACGTTTAAGCAAACTAGCTACACTGGTCACAAGACCTTTAACAACCTCTTCTTTACGCTGCATCATCTGGTCAAAGTTGAAGGTAGCGTTGGGAGAAGAGATTCCGTGGTGCGACGCCTCGTTCTGCATCCAATCATACATATGAGAGGAGAAGAGCAGCGCTTTTGAAGGAATGCACCCAATATTTAAACAGGTGCCACCAAGGGTCTCATTTTTATCAATACAGGCCGCCTTTAAACCAAGCTGAGCTGCTCTGACAGCTGCTACATAGCCGCCTGGACCTCCGCCAATGACGACAACATCATAATCATATCCGCTCATACCACTGCTCATCATCGCTGTTAACTATTTAAAAGAAGAAGGGAGAGATCTTCCAATGCTCTTTTAATATGGACTAAGAAAGAGACCGCCTCTTTGCCGTCGACAACACGATGGTCGTAACTCAGTGCTAGATACATCATAGGACGGATGACAATCTGATCATCCACTACAACAGGCCTTTTTTCGATTTTATGTAGTCCCAAGATGGCACTTTGTGGTGGATTAAGGATAGGGGTTGATAAGAGAGAACCGTAGACGCCACCATTTGTAATGGTAAAGGTTCCTCCTTTTAAAGAATCGGCTGAAATCTTGCCTTCGCGAGCTTGCTTGGCATATTGCTCAATTTGCCGTTCAATTTCAGCAAAGGAGAGCAGCTCAGCGTTTCTCAAGACAGGGACAATCACACCTTTATCTGTTCCAACAGCAATGCCGATGTCGCAATAGTCGTGGTATGTCAGCTCATCTCCATTTAGTGAGGCATTGATCTCCGGAAATGCTTTTAAAGCAGAGATGGTGGCTTTAACGAAGAAAGAGAGCAGGCCGAGTTTGGCACCATCATTCTCCTTTGGAAAGCTCTCTTTATGCCGAGCTCTAGTGTCCATGACTTGTGTCAAATCGACCTCATTAAATGTCGTCAGCATCGCAGCTTCATGCTGTGCATCAACTAGACGACGAGCAATCACCTGTCTGATGCGAGAGAGCTTCATGCGGCGTTCCGGGCGCTCAGCAGAAGAGGATTTTTGCTGGGAAACAGGCTCTGGGGAAGTTGCTTTTTGAGGAGCAGGTTGAGGAGCTGGATGAGATTGTACGGGCTCTGAGCGCATAGAGGAGATATAATTCTCTTTCGATTGGCGAGCACCGATGGACGTCGGCGGGGGAGGAGACTGAACCGGAGCCTCTTTTGTTGTCTCTTTTGCTGCTTCTTTAGCTTGAGGAGCGGGAGCAGTAGCCTCTTGGCTCGGTTTCGGTTGATTTGTTTGAGATTGGGCTGCTGAATCAACCCAGCCGATGACTTGGCCGATTTTTACTGTCTCTTCGGGTTGAACAGACCATTGAATCGTTCCAGAAGAGGGGGCGTAGAGAACCTGATTAACCTTGTCTGTTTCTAATTCTAGAACCTCATCTTCAGACACAACAGCAGTACCAGATGGCTTTAAAAGCTTTCCAACAACAGCTTCTGTGATAGATTCTCCCATAGGCGGGACTTTAATTTCGACTTTCATAGTTCGGCGTGTCCTTCTACATCCTAGTTGAACAGAGCTTGAATAATGGCCGCATGTTCCAGCTTATGCAGAGCATAAGAGCCTACGGCAGGCGTCGCGCTCGCTTCCCTTCCAATATAGTGTAAGAGTTTTCCTCTTGGCAAAAGAGATTGTAGATGAGGGAAGAGATAGTTCCAAGCGCCCATATTTTTATGCTCTTCTTGAACCCATAGATAGTGCCCGACATTAGGATATCGTGCAATTATCTCTTTAATTTTTGTTTCGTTGAGAGGGTAAAGCTGCTCTAAGCGGATAACAGCAATTTTACTTTCAGGCCGCTTGGATCGTTCTGCAAAGAGATCGTAATAGACTCGCCCGCTGCAAAACAGCAGCTTTTCGACAGAGTTGGGAGGTGAAGGATCATCTAGAACCTCTTGAAAAGCTCCTTCTGCTAACTCTTCTAGTTGGCTCACGCAGTTTGGTAAGCGCAGAAGACCTTTGGGTGTAAAAATGATCAGAGGCTTTCGAAAAGGAGCATGCTGCTGACGGCGTAGCAGGTGAAAGAGCTGCGCTGGAGTGGTTGGGTTAGTGATCAGCATATTATCATGCGAAGCTAAGGTTAGAAAGCGTTCGATACGAGCAGACGAGTGTTCAGGCCCTTGACCCTCATAGCCGTGAGGGAGAAGGAGCGTCACAGAGTTTTTCTGCCCCCACTTTTGCTCTGCTGCAGCAATGAATTGATCGATGATCACTTGAGCACCATTAGCAAAGTCACCGAACTGCGCTTCCCATAGAACAAGAGCTTTGGGATGCGCTAGGCTATAGCCATATTCAAATCCCAAGACAGCATATTCGGAGAGAGGAGAATTGAGGATATCGCAGTCCCCCTGGTCTTCTTTTAGATGTTTCAAAGGGCAGTAAGTATGGCCGCTTTTTTGATCTGTTAAGAGGGCATGGCGATGGCTAAATGTGCCTCGCCCAGAATCTTGTCCAGAGAGACGAATATCTCGCCCTTCCCAAAGAAGAGATCCATAAGCTAAGATTTCAGCCATTCCCCAATCGATGGCTTTGGAGCTATTGGGTTCGACCATG
>CAZZJE010000335.1:0-3115 GCA_964654295.1 uncultured bacterium
CCCGTTTAGCTGCTAAAGCCCAGGCTCTTCAAACAGCCTAAATCCCTTAGCTGTAGATTTGGATTTCTCTTAAAGTCGATTAATCATCTGGTTGTTCCACTTGTCTAATCCTCTAAAAGAAATCCAAATCTCAATTTCTCAGGCTACCTGTTTACATCTTGCTTACAAATCATTGTAATAATTTTGAGTCTTCTCATGTGCCGTTGCTTAAAAGGGTTCTTAGCTGCACTTGCCTCTCTTGTTTTAATCGCATTACCTCTCCTAGGACAAGATTACAAGCCTCCCACTCTTACAGTAGAAGCAGCGATGCGCGATGGCACAACCTTGCCAGTCGACCTCTACCTTCCCTCGTACGCATCGACTGATCAAAAATATCCCTGCCTACTCATCCGTAATCCATCTGGAAGACGCTCCAAACCTTGGATCGCCTATTCAGCCTTGGCCGAAGCAGGCTATCTGGTCGCTTTTCAAGACACACGTAGCGCTCTAGATCCAGAGGGTCGCCATATTCCTTTCTGGAGCGAAGGCTGGGGCAATCAGCAAGACGGCTACGATACGGTCGAATGGCTGGCTAAACTCCCCTGCTGCAATGGAAAAGTAGCTACCCTAGGCCAGTCAGCCGCCGGGATTACTCAGCTGCTGTTAGCCCCTACCGCGCCACCCTCTCTCTCTTGCCAATATATCGGTACAGCGACAGCCAGCCTCTATCACGATGCGATCTATCCAAACGGTCTTTTACAAAAAAATTTAGTCGATGGCTGGCTAAAACTCTACGCTCCCCATCCCGATGTGCATTTAACCGTCACTTCTCAGCCCCTTTTCAACTCTTTTTGGGAACACTTCGACACAAACCGCGTTGTCCATCGCGTTCAAGTTCCTGCACTGCTCTATACAGGCTGGTATGATACCTTTTTACAAGGCACTCTAGAAGCCTTCTCTTCTCGCCAGCAACACGGAGGAGAGGGGGCAAGAGGCAAGCAAAAGCTATTGATAGGGCCTTGGACCCATTATTGGCCAGCACAGCCAGGGTTGAGCTCGGTAGCGCTACCTGCCCATGCACTACAGCCTCCAGAAGATCTTTCGCCTCTCCGCTGGTTTGACTACTATTTAAAAGGGATTGACAATGGGGTCGATCAAATCCCCGCCGTTACCTACTATATCATGGGGCCATTTGACGGAACGGCCTCTTCAGGTCATCGCTGGGCAACAGCTGAAAGCTGGCCTCCACCCCATAAACCAACGCCTTTTTATTTAACTGCCGATCATAAATTGGAGCTGGGCTTTTCCATAAGGGATAAAGAGGAGAAGCAAAAGCTAGCTTTTTATGACAATCCCGAAAAGCCAGTCCAAACTCTAGGAGGAAACAACCTCTTTATTGAGTCAGGCCCCATTGACCAGCGTCCTTTAGAAGCGGCTGAACAGGTTCTCTTGTTTACTTCAGATCCTTTAGAAGAAGAGCTGATCTTAACAGGCCCTTTGACTGCGACGCTCTATCTGACGAGCAATCAGCCACAGGCTGCCGTTGTCTTGCGCTTAACAGATCTCTATCCCGACGGAAAAAGCTTGCTAATTGCAGAGGCAGGAGCTACCTTTCACTCCAAAACAGCCGATGAACCTGTTAAAGTTAACATTAACCTAGGAGCTACCGGAATAGCGATCCCTAAAGGCCATGCCGTTCGCTTGATTGTCAGCGGCTCTAGCTTACCTCGCTACATCATCCAAAACTATGGAGCCACAGCAAATCCTCACGGGCGCGCAGTACCTAATATTGCAGAGCATCAGATCTATTTAGAGGGAAAAAAACCCTCCTCTCTCTTGCTGCCAGTGGCAACGGAACAAATGAAATCATCTATTTGATGGGCGGAGATTTTTATGACTATCTGGGCAATTGCAGATCTACATCTCTCTTTCGGTGTTCCTAATAAGGAGATGGACCGCTTTGGAGAGCATTGGAAAAATCACCCAGATAAAATCGCAGCTCACTGGAAAAAGTTGGTTTCAGCAGATGATCTAGTTCTTATAGCCGGAGATATCTCTTGGGCAATGCATCCAGAGGAAGCAAAACTCGATTTAGATTGGATCGCTAGCTTACCAGGCACAAAAGTACTCATTCGCGGCAACCACGACTATTGGTGGAGCTCTCTAAGCAAAGTGCAAAAGATATTACCTCCCTCTATCCACCTAATCCAAAATAATGTCTTCATCTGGAATGAGCGCATTGCTGTTGCAGGCGCACGCCTATGGGATACGAGAGATTATGGATTCAAAGATCATATCATTTACACCCCCTTAGCAACAGGGATCGACAGTGCACCCCTTTCGGATAAAGAAAAAGAGGCGGCAATTAAAGAGGAAGAGCGCATCTACGCTAGAGAGTTACAGCGTTTAGAGATGAGCCTAAAAGCAATTCCTGAAAAAGCTTCAGTTCGCTTAGCGATGACGCACTATCCTCCCATCGGCCCTCATGCAATCCCTTCTCGCGCGTCTCAGCTGCTCAGTAAATTTGGCGTTTCACACTGTGTCTTCGGCCATCTCCATAATGTCAACCCTAACCATCCTCCCCCTTTTGGGATAAGCGAAGGGGTGCATTACCACTTAACAGCTGCTGATTACCTAAACTTTGTTCCATTAAAAATTATGGATTAGAGCAACTTTGGGCTTTCAACGCTTCGACAGTCGAAGCCTGGAGATTGTACGTTTCTCAATATTTTTAACCGCAGCTGCCATTGAATCACCCTACCGGGCTCTGCTTGTTTGTAATCCCTTTTCCCGTAGTTTCCTTCATCCTTCGGATTCGGTCACTACGGGCTACCTCCAGACGCTCTACGAGCTAGCTACTTACCAAAGTTTTTGTAAAAGATGTTTTAGAGTCCGAACGAAGAGAGGACGACTTAAGCTAGCCCACAGTGAGCAAATCCGGAGCGAAGCGCAGGATGACGGGAACTGTGGGAAAACAGTTGTAAATCTAGTATAGAGCTCGTTAGAGCGACTCAATAGTAGCTGTGATAAACATGCAATTTCATTAAAAACGTACAATCTCCAGGCGGCGACAAGTCGCCTCTATAGTTTAGACGTTTTTATGTAAAAGGCTCGAACGGGCTAGCCTTGCAAAGTG
>CAZZJE010000336.1:0-3101 GCA_964654295.1 uncultured bacterium
AATTATTTTAAGAGATTGTAATGACACAAGTAGCTAATTCCTTAAATCCCACTGACCTAAACCTTGTAGTTGGCAATAGTAGCAGCGTTCAGGCAAAAAATAGAGAGCCTTCCCAGATCCCCCATCCTTCTGCCCCCTCTTCCTCATCCACTGGAACGTTTCCTTCCGCACAACCATTGACATTGGATTCGGCTGCAAGCTGGGATAAAACCATTCAATTAGTAGAGGGGTTAGCTCGTTTTAAGCAGAAAAAGTCATGTCTCCACTATTTCGTTAAACCTTTTAAAAAGTTTTTGCGTCTCTTTGGTTTTTTCCAAAAAAAACCATGTCCGGAAGAGGCTTACATTCGCTATTTAAATAATTTCCTTAAAGTTTCACCTGATAGCCCTAAGGGAACGACCCTCGATCTCCTCAAAGCGACGATCCAAACCTTTAAAGAGATGAAGGATCCTAACCTGTCTGGCGCGATTAAAACGCTTCAAAAAGCACTTTACTATGCGGAAACGATTAAGCGTCTAAGAGGGATCAAAAAGTTAACAGCCAATAGCTCAGGGATTAATACCTTACTTAAAGAACAGCTAAAAGATCTGAATAGGGCTTCAGCGGACCAGCCCTTTCTAATGGAATTACAATGGCAAGAGGGAAAAGAGAGGGCTGCCGGCTGGCTAAAAGCCTCTAAAAATGCACAAGGTAATTATGATGTTCAAGTGATCTCTACAGATCCGGCAACGCGCCTTTACTCTAAAACCTGGGTAGATCAGCAACAAAACGAGCGTTATAGCCCTTGTTTTACTTTTACAAATGTGAACTTGGAACAGATCAAACAAGCACTTCCCCATTTAGTAAAGTTACAGCTGGAGAGAGAAGAGCAACCAGAGAAAGATGGCCTTGGATTTATCAGCAAGATGACAATGATTTTTGATAATGCTGAAAATGAAAAAGCCAAAAATGAAGATCAAGAGCAGAGCTCCTCTCCCCTCCATCTTCTACAAATGGCTTTTCAAAAAAATCCAGAAATTGGAGAGGAACCAGAGGCGATTAGAAGCAGCAATGCCAATTCTTTTAAAGAGCTGATGCTCTTTTTTAAAGGTCATATGCCTAAACAGCAATACCGTGCTCAAAAGCTGCGTTTAGAGCTACAAGCTTTAAACCATGCATTTAAGCAAGGAAATAAATTCTTAAAGTACCCTGCCTTTAGACAAGCTCTCATTGAATCGGCCTATCAATTAGAAAAGGAAGTAAATAAGAATGGTGCTGGGCTAGATGTTGACCAGCAAGTGCGTCTCATGGCTGCTTTAAAAAACATTTTAGTCAAAGTTGAAGAGGCAGAAAAAAACTATTCAAAGCAGGGATTAAAAAAGCTCCTGCGCGGTCGCTGGGCCAAAGAGTTTCAGCAAGAGTCAACGCAGTGGGCCCGTGAGCGTGTGAAGGGTGGCTCGGCAATTAAAACCTCTTTTGCACCAAACCTTCAAACATTAGATTTCACATCGCAGCAAACGCTATGGGATAGTACGACACAGGCCATTAAAGAATTAGAACGGCTTCATACAGCTGGTGACTATCGCTCTTTGGAAATCGGCTTAATCGACTTAGTTAAGCAGCTGCCGCCTCCCCACCATCTTCCACTGGAATCTGCTCGAATGCTGGCTCCAGCCGAGCGACTTGAATTTTGGCGTGGGTTGAGCGTACAGCAAAGCAAGGAGTGGCAAACGCGTTTTCTGCATTTAAGCAAATTAATATTAGAAGCCTATCGCATGCAGGATTTAGAGCCTACACCTGCAGAGCTACTCACAGCAAATGCTTATCTGACAACTCTATCAAACGACCTTTCTGCACAGAGAAATGAAATTAACCAAATTAATTTATTACATCCAGACGCCATCCAATTTTTCAAATCGAACCCATACTTTAGGATCGCTAGTCCCTTTGCCCATTCGCAAGTAGAAGTTATTTTAGAGCATCATTCAAAATTAACTAGCACTTATGGCTATTCATTACATACAGACTTTGGCTATGGCGGAAAAATCTCGTACGACTGTCCAATTGGCACGCAGGATGATTCGAAGATATGGGCCTATCAGACAAACATCATTTCTTCAACACTGATGCATGAAGGAAAGAATTTAGAGTGGTTTGAAGGAATTTTTGCTGCAATTGGAGGATTTAAACATATAGCCAATAGCTTTGGAGACGATCTGACAGAGATGTCTCGCGATGCGATTAAACGTAAGTTAGCAAATCTCCTTTTTACCAAAGTCAAGCAAGCTTTTTCCAGGCCTTCACCTATTAAAAGAGGAAAGAGGCAACTTCCAAAATGGTCTAGCAGCAAAATGATGGCAGGAGCACAAATTGTACCAGGCATCTTTGCTCAAAAATATCGAGTGACAGAATGGTCCTTTTTAAAGGGTGGAGAAAATCAGCGAAAAGCAGGTCGACTTGTTGCAGATGAAATGGATGAAAAAGTCATTCGCTTTGAGATTTCAACAGACAATGGCAATGACAGCTTAACTCCTTCTGGAATTGAAGCGCGCTCTGATTCTCCTAAAATCACTCTTTTAAGGCATATGCAGAGTAAAGAAGCGCGGCTGGAGCAGACTTTAACGACATTTAATCAGCATACGGAATTATTGGATGACTCCTCTTGCCAACGCCTCTTTGAATTGAATTTGCTCAGCCAAGGTAAGCTATTTGATCTCATCCAAAATAAACCAGCTGTTTTCGAAGATCTAATCCTCTTTGTAGAAGAGAATTTGCGCTTAGCGATTGCATCTAACAACGTCTCTCGTGCCGCATTTCTCATTTCAATTCGCGAAACAATACGCCACTTTGTTTGCCAAACAGCGTTAGATGCAGATAAAAAAGATGGCTTGCTGCGTAGCTTGGGAACGCATGAAAAGAGCATGCAAGATTGTGACGAGCTAATGAACTGCGCCGCAACGTTAGAAAATAAGCAGTTGATTGCTCTAACCTTGCTGCCGATTTACCGTCAAAGGATTGAGCTGGGCTTTATCAACAGAGAGCTATTGACTCGAGAAGAGCTGCAAAAGATCATTTCTTTGCAATTTATCCTGCAGGCAGCTCCTATACCAGCCAAATATGCA
>CAZZJE010000337.1:0-3083 GCA_964654295.1 uncultured bacterium
AATTGAGGCGAGTCCTTGATGGCGATTGTTTGGAAAGAAACCGGCCACTTTGACCGCATAGTAGTATCCGTAATCGACATAGGCCGACTTAATATGCAGATCTCCCGATGGCTTAAAATAGAGATGACCAACGGGAGGAACAGAGACTTTTCCTTCCGAATAGTTTACAAACCCGCGTTCAATATAGCCAAATAGCTTTTGGGTTTCTTGAAATTGATCAAGCTGATGGCGATAAAAAATTTTCATGGGACAACTCCTAGCAGCTGCTTCCAATCTTGCAATCGAGCTTGTGTGACGGCGCTACCGCCGCAGACGACAACAAGAATCTTAGGATAACGAGCGGTGTCGATTAAACGTTCATAAATAAGTGCAAGGGCTGCGCCGCAAGCAGGTTCAACTAATAAGCGATGATGATCTAAAAAGCGACAGCAAGCTTGTAAAGCTTGTTTATCAGAAACAACTTTAGGGATAACAGGATGCTCTTTTGACCGTTTAAAGGCCTCTTCAGCCACCCTTCTTGCTCCAAGTGACGTAGCGATGGTTTGGATACGATCAAGTGTGATCAGCTGATTAGCAGCAATCGACTGTGCAAACGAATCGGCACCTTCCGTTTCAGCTGTAAAAATGGGTGCATCTTGCCATCCGATACGATGCATCCCTTGAGCAATGCCGCAAAAAAGTCCTCCCCCACCAACTGCTACGACGACAGCGTCGGGGGTTATTCCCTCCTTGGCTACCTCTTCGATTAGGGTGCTATGTCCTTGCCAAATGAGAGGATGGTCAAAAGGGGAGATGTAGATTGAACCAGCTGTTTGCGAAAGCTCTTTTGCTAACTGGTCAGCCTCTTGCCAATCGCTCCCATGGACAACGACCTCCGCTCCCTCAGCTCTAATCTTTTCAACCATAAAAGAAGCCGAGCTGGTAGGCACAACGACAGTTACAGGAATCTTCAAGTGCCTTCCTGAATAGGCAACAGCTAATCCAGCATTGCCTCCTGACGATGAGATAAAGCATTTGGCTTCTCCCGTTTCCGCATAGTAGGAACAGATGTAGCCAATTCCGCGATTTTTGAAAGATCCGCTTGGCTGAAGGGCTTCCATTTTCAAATAGACCTCTCCACGAATCCAGTTGCTTAATTCTAGAGAGTGTAGAAGAGGCGTATGTGCATACAAGGTTCTCATTGGTCCTCTGGAAGTTGTAGCCATGATTCAAAGATTGGATTTCCTCCGAAAGGAAGATCTGTAAAAGAATCGATAGGGTGAATTTTATAAGGACGCACAATCAATCTCCCAGTTCTTTTAAGTGATTATATACGGTTGCCCTGGAAATTTTTAGGAGCTGTGCGACAAGGGGAGCCGCATTTTTGAAATTGAATACCCCTTTTCTATATAAAAATTGAACGAGTTGTTTCTTTTGATCTCGATTGAGATGTTGCATCGAGTATTGATTTTCAGTAAGGTATTCTTGAATAAAGAGTTGAATTTGTTCCTCCGCATTTGATCCAAAGAGTTCGACAGGGTTATCAGCTTGAGCTTGGGTTGCTAGAAATGTTTGCAGAAGATTTTGCATCTCATGCATGAGGCTTGTATCGACATTGAAGCAGACTAAACCAATTGGATTTCCATTCGAATTGCGAAGTGTGATCGATGTGCATTTCAGTGGACGACCGTCCCAATTGCGCTTATAGTAAGGGGGAAAGCGGTCAGGTAAGTCTTGAACGTTAACGTTTAATTCGTGTAGAGGCGAAAGCTCGCCTATTTTTCTTTGGGAAATATTGTGGAAGATGGCGACGATTTTACCCTCTTTTAAATCATGAATGGCAGCTTCGACAAAGGGATGAAAAAGTTCGACGATCGCTTGAATCATAGGCTCATATTGTTTCCAAAAGGGAGCAGAAGTTTTTTTTGCCATCTAAGACCTCATTTTGGAAATGAGTTTAGCATATTTTATATAAATTGTCAAATATAGACAATTTATATAATTTAAAAGGAGATAGTTATGAATCTGGAAGAGAAATTGCGCAAGATAGAAGCACTTCTCAATAGCACCTCCAGTCCTGGAGAGAAGCATGCCGCCGAGTTGGCGATAAAGCGACTGATGGAAAAGAATTTACAACAACGCCAGATAGAATTTACAATTACTGCCGATTGCCATTGGAAAAAGCGATTATTTATTGCTGTTTGTAAAAAGCATCATGTCGCCCCATACCGCTATGCCAAGCAGCGTTATACAACGACTGTCGTGCGTGTCACGGAACCGTTTATGAAGCAGGTTCTCTGGCCCGAATTTAAAAAATATGCCTCTATTTTCGAATCTTTTGCAGAAGAGATCATGAGCGATTTGATTGCAAAGATCCATCAAGTAGATGATTCTGACGATGTCGTAATAGCAGGTGAACTTCCTTTGACAAATGCAACGATTGTTTAATAATGGCTATTATCCAAACAGAGCGCCTTGTGTTACGGCCATGGCGACCAACAGATTTTGAACCCTTTGCTAAGCTTAATGCTGATCCCGTTGTAAGAGAGCATTTTCCCTCTTTGCTCACTCGCGAACAGAGTGATGCTCAGGCGCAAACGCTCTCTCAGCAAATAGAGGAGTGCGGATGGGGATTTTGGGCGGTTAGTGAAATGGATGGAGCCGATTTTATTGGGTTTATCGGACTTAATCCGCTTAACTTTGAAACACCCTTCACTCCTGCTGTAGAAATAGGCTGGAGGCTTGATAAAGCCTTTTGGGGAAAGGGATATGCGACTGAAGGAGCAAAGGCAGCTTTAAACTACGGCTTTAAAACACTCTTATTAGATGAGATTGTGGCATTTACAGTACCGGGCAATCAGCGCTCTAGAAGAGTCATGGAAAAAATTGGTATGAAGCATGATTCAAAGGGCAACTTTGAACATCCTCAGCTTCCGGAAGGACATCCGCTGAGATGGCATGTTCTCTATCGAATTATAAAATAAGCGCTTGAGACTGCTTTTGGAGTGCGGCGACAAGTCCTTGCAGATTGACACATCTTTTTCTTGACTTTTGAAAGAGTGTATAAAAAGCGCGTTTGCTAGGCCCAAAGGGCCGCTATAGTT
>CAZZJE010000338.1:0-2127 GCA_964654295.1 uncultured bacterium
TGCAACAAATCCCAATCAATCTCGTAACCCTTCGCATAAAGATTTCCTAAAGTAGATAAAGTTTCTTTATAGAGTTCCTTATCATTAATGCCGCTGCTTATCTCTTCAAGTGCACTTCTAAGTACCTTCTTATAAATTGCATCATTCTTTAGTTTTCGACGTTTATTTACTGTCCCTGTAAAATAGTAATCACTTAATTTTTGATCAATGGATAATTGAAGTAGTTGTTTTAAACTTTCTCTATCCTTTACTACCCATGCACCTCGATAATTAAAATGACTACGACCAACATTCAACGTATAGCTAATGGAAGATAGGGCTAATTGCTTATTTGTTTTGCCATCACTCTCCGCATTTATAAGCCAAGCAAGTAAATTCTTTTGATTTTGCTTGAATGCTTCTTCTGTTTTCGCTGAGAGAGTTATTAAATAATATGCCTTGGTATCTATTGCTTGCTCTCTTTTGGGTGCTTCTTCGACAATCACAAACGCATTTGATCCACTCGCACCAAAAGAACTGACGCCGGCTCTCAAGAAATTGCCATGATCTCTTTTCTGCCAATTTTCCAGGCAAGGTTGCACATAAAATGGAGAATCATCTAAATGTAAATATGGATTAATCACATCTGAATGCAGTCCTTTTACTAATGTGCGATGAAAAAGTTGCAAAATAGTTTTTGTCAGGCCACTAATACCAGCTGCAGATTCGGCATGACCAATATTAGATTTTACAGAGCCAAGAGCACAAAATTGTTTTTGATTAGTAAATTTATTAAATGCTCGCTTTAGCCCTTCAATCTCGATAGGATCTCCTAATGAAGTACCGGTACCATGTGCTTCAATATAACTGATAGTCTCCGGATCAATCTCTGTTTTTCGCAAACAATCTGCAATAAGCTCTCCTTGAGCTACCGGAGAAGGCACAGTTAAACCACTCACAGTTCCCACATGATTAATACCACTTCCTTTGATCACAGCATAGATGTTATCCCCATCTTCAATAGCTTGATCTAATGGTTTTAGTAGCACTGCACCTACACCTTCTGCAGAAACATAGCCGTCACCCCCTTCCCCAAATGTCCGGCAACGACCATCGCTAGAATGCATATCCATCATCCCATAGGTTAGGTATTTATTGGGATGAAGGGAAAGATTTACACCACCTGCAAAAGCAAGTTTACTCTCACCCCTCAAGATACTTTCGATTGCTAAATGAATTGCTGTTAATGAAGATGAACAAACAGTATCAATTACCAGAGAAGGTCCATGAAAATTGCAAAAATAAGAAACGCGATTTGCTATCGAAGCATAATTTAAAGATAGAGGAATTTTTTCTCCCTCATAAACTGATTCAGCCTGTAGAAGTGTATAGTCCTTATGCATAACTCCTACAAACACTCCTATGGGCCTTCTAGCATCACTGTCTTCCGATGGAGGAATAATATTCATAGGAGTATAGCCGGCGTCTTCCATTGCTTCCCAACAAATCTCCAAAAACAATCTTTCTTGTGGATCAATATTCTCAGCTTCTCTCGGAGAAACTCTAAAAAACCGCGCATCAAAGCAATCGGCATAATCAATAAAGCCACCCCATTTAGAAATTGCTTTTCCGGAAGGAGATTTAAATTCTTCAAAACAGTTTATATTCCATCGTTCTTTTGGAATTTGAGTAATACAGTCTTGACCCTGCAACAGATTTTCCCAAAATTCTTGTAAATTTTTTGCCATAGGATATCGACCTGACATACCAATAACTGCAACATCATATTCCCTGCCCTGTTGCTGAGATAATTCATGTAAGGGGGCATGAGTGGTGATTTTATTAAATTTATTTGATATAATTTTATTTTCAAAAATATTTTTTTTGAAATCATCAAAATCAACTTTTTCCCTCAACACTTCATTGACTTGTATGCTGTAAGTTTCTGAAAAATATTTTAATAAGGACTCAATATTAGTGAATTCAAACAAGAGAGTAGGAGAAATAGGCATTGAAAGATGCTCTTCAATGGATTGCGCTACCTCGATTAACATAAAAGAATCCAATCCTAACTCATAATATCCCAGATTTGTATCGATAGCGGATGAAGAAGTTTTCAATTTAGAAGCAATCAATTCGCACAAATAT
>CAZZJE010000338.1:2137-3073 GCA_964654295.1 uncultured bacterium
TTCTGTGGAAGATAACGATTTTTTAAAGTTTTTTTTATGAATAAAATCAAATGCTTCTCTTACGACTTTGCTTTTGAGATTGCGTAATTCCCCAATTTTTTTTCCACTTTCATTAAAAAACTCCATTGTCATCGTAATAATTTCCTCCTTTCTCACGAAAGAGTCTTTTTTAATACGAGTATAACATTTCTCTATCAAAGGCTCCGTGATTTTAAAAGATTCATAGAACACAGGTAAAAATAATTGTGATTTTTTCTCAGAAGAATCCGCAAAAACTCCTATTGAGCCTATGCCACTTGCATCAATTAAAGCAGGATGAAAAATATAATTAGAAGAGTCTTGAATAACACTCTCATGCAAATTAATTTGAATCCAGTGGGCGCTTGGCATTAAGTACACTTGTCCCCTTGCTTTCATAATTCCAGTATGAATTAATCCATGAGCTTGATGTTTTTCATAAATTTCATCTAAAGAGATGGAGGGACAATCATCCAAGATGATCTGATCAAATGATATTGACTCCTCGAAAATAGTTAAAGTATTTGGATGCATGTCTACAGTAATATAAACATTTGAACGAGAGTGTTCATCAAAAACTGTCACTTTCCAATAATCATCTTTTTCTTTGGCTTCAATTGCCAGAGTTATAGACTCCTTGCCCGATACTGCACATGGTCGATAAATTATAAGATTGCGCAATTCCAAATTTTCATAAGATATCCCCACCTCAAAAAACCATTGATACAGCAAATCAATCCAAGCAAGTCCTGGCAACAATTTTTGTCCAAATACCTCATGGTTTTTAAGGATAGGATGTTCAGCATCTAATTCTTGAAACCAAATTTTTGATTGAGAAAAATTATGTCGTAATACTCCTGAATCTAAATCAATATTTTTCATTACATCTCCTGTTCTACTCTATTCGTAGAAATATTA
>CAZZJE010000339.1:0-3020 GCA_964654295.1 uncultured bacterium
GTCCCTGTGCACTTGGCATTGCTGTTCCTGTTGCAGAGTCTCACGTGCTCAATGCATTGGCCCTACAAGGTATATTTATTCGCAATCGCGGAATCCTAAAGCTTTTAGGAAAAGAGACCCTTTATGTGTTTGATAAAACAGGGACAGTCACAGAGGGAAAATTTAAAATTTTGCAAGGATTAGATTCCCTTTCTCCTCAGCAAAGAGGCATTTTAAAAGCGTTAACAGAAGCTTCACTTCATCCCATCTCCCTAGCTATTAGACAAGCTATTGAAGAGCCCTCGATACCATTAGACTCTATCGAAGAGCTGCCTGGAAAAGGCTTGCAAGGCAGGCGACGAGGAAATCGTTACCTGTTAGGCTCCCTGCAGTTGTTACAATTAAATAGCCTTTCTATACCCTCCGCAAACAATCTTAAGGGTGATTCTGCCGTTGTGACAACGGTTTATTTTTGTGAAAACAGTGAAATATTTACTCTGTTGCTGGGAGACCAAATTCGCTCTGAGGTTCCGGCCCTCTTGAAAGCACTATCTCCCGCTCGCTGCTACCTTCTATCCGGTGACCAAGCAAATACAGTAGAAACAGTCGCGCGCTCTTGCGGCTTCGAGCACTGGTTTTCTGAGTGCACGCCTGCTGACAAGCAGCGAAAAGTCAAAGAGTGGCGGCAGCAAGATGAAGTCGTCGCCATGCTAGGCGACGGAATTAACGATGCCCCGGCATTAGCCGAAGCAAATATAGGGATCTCGGTGATTTCAGCCACGGATCTCTCCATTCAAGCGTCTGATATCTTGATGACAACTGACCATCTGCAAGTTCTGGGGCAGATGCGTCAACTGGCTGATAAAGGACGGAGAATCATTTCTCAAAACCTATTCTGGGCTTTTTTCTACAACATCATCGGGATAGCATTGGCAATGCTAGGACTTTTAACTCCCCTCTTTGCCGCCTTTGCTATGATGGCAAGTAGTTTGATTGTGACATTGAATGCGCAACGTTTGAAATAGTTATTTTAAGGAGATGTCCAATCTAAAATCACTTTTCCACTCTGGCCCGACATCATCGCCTCAAATCCCTTTTCAAATTCATCCGCAGGCAGATGATGTGTGATGATAGGCTTAAGGTTAAGACCGGCTTCAATGAGATGAATCATCTGATGCCATGTACGAAAAACTTGCCGCCCTGAAATTCCTTGTAAATGGAGCATTTTAAAGATCACCTGATTCCAATCGATTAGGCAGTTGTCTGTTAGCAAGCCCAGCAGCGCAATCTTGCCGCCATTGTGCAATTGCTCGACTAGCGTTTTTAACCCATTTGGATGTCCCGACATCTCTAATCCAATCCCAAATTCATGGTCTATTTCTAAACGCTTCACGACTTCGGAAACAGACTCTTTAGCAATGTTAACCACTGCTGTTGCGCCCATTTTAAGAGCTAGATCTAAACGATAATCACTGAGGTCGGTGATCAAAACATGCCGAGCGCCAGCCTTGCGTGCCACTGCCGCAGCCATACATCCTATTGGACCTGCACCTGTAATTAAAACATCTTCTGCCACTAGTTCAAAGGAGAGCGCAGCATGGACGGCATTACCAAATGGATCAAAAATAGCAGCATAATCATCCGAAATAGTATCTGGAAGAACAAACACATTTTCTTCTGGCATCGAAATATATTCGGCAAAGCAGCCTGGACGCTGGACTCCAATTCCTTTTGTATCGGAACAGAGGTGCCTCAACCCTTCTTGACATTGCTGGCAATGGCCACACGTGATATGGCCCTCTCCACAGACGCGCTGCCCGACATGAATCTCTTTGACAGCAGAGCCTATTTCGACAACTTTTCCAACAAATTCATGGCCGACGACAATTGGTGGCTTTAGGGTATGCTGTGCCCAGCTGTCCCACTTGTAAATATGGGCGTCAGTTCCACAGATAGAGCTCTTGATTACCTGAATCAAGACATCACGCTCTCCAACTGTTGGAATAGGGACATCTTCTAAAGACAAACCCGGAGCTGCCGTTTTTTTTACTATGGCTTTCATCACTTTAATACTCCGAGTTTTTTACCAACGCGTTGAAAGGCTGCAACGGCAACATCAATTTCTTCTTTTGAGTGCGCAGCAGAAATCTGGGTTCTAATACGAGCTGATCCCTCCGGAACAACGGGATAAGAAAACCCGATTACATAAACGCCTTCATCCAACATCGCATCAGCAAACTCTCGAGCCAAACGCGCATCGCCTAGCATCACTGGAATAATCGGATGCTCTCCTGGGATTAACCGAAAGCCTAAAGCACTCATCTGCTCGCGAAAGTAGCGGCTATTTTCTAACAGCTTTTGACGCAAACAATCTTCCTCTTCCGCAATCTTTAGGGCTGTCAAAGAAGCCATTACAATGGGAGGTGCCAATGCATTAGAAAAAAGATAGGGCCTTGAACGCTGTCTAAGCCATTTGATATAGGCGCTCTTTCCCGAGATATAGCCACCTGACGCACCGCCTAATGCTTTACCTAACGTTCCAGTCAACAAATCAACTCTTCCCATCACACCACAAAATTCGGGTGAACCGCGACCTCTCTTTCCTAAAAACCCCGTAGCATGGCAATCATCTACCATCACTTGCGCTTGATAGCGTTCAGCGAGATCACAGATCGCTTTTAAGTTGGCAATCGTTCCATCCATTGAAAAGACACCGTCCGTTGCAATAAGACGATAGCGGCACTCTTGTGCCTCCTGTAGCTTTGCCTCTAAATCGGCCATATCGTTATGATTGTAGCGCAAGCGCTTCGCTTTGCAGAGGCGGATCCCATCAATGATACTAGCGTGATTGAGTGCGTCGCTGATGACAGCGTCTTCAGCGCCCAGCAGCGTTTCGAACAACCCTCCATTCGCATCAAAACAGGAGGAGTAGAGAATCGTCTCCTCTGTCTCTAAAAATTGAGAAAGAGCTCTCTCCAATTCATGATGGATTGTCTGAGTTCCACAAATAAATCTTACAGAAGAGAGGCCAAACCCATAAC
>CAZZJE010000340.1:0-3011 GCA_964654295.1 uncultured bacterium
CAGAAAGATTGTGCATTGGGCCTCATAAGACAACAATTTTGCAATTACCTCTAAAACCTACGCTACACTTCCGCCATTTGTAATAGAGCTTCATGGAAAGCTTTCATTGCCTCCTCTTCACAGCAGACGTAGCTGACTCCTAAAGCGGCTAAAGTTGGTTGATCAGCGGTAAAACGAGCTCTGGCCAAAATGCGGATATCGGGGTTAAGCTGCCGAGCGGTTTTGATGACGTTTAACGTGGGTTCAATCTCTGGAATTGTAATCACAAGAAGCTGAGCAGATTCGATTTGAGCTCCATTTAAGATATTAGGCAGGGAGGCATCGCCGTAGAGAGCAAGCTGCTCATCCTGTTTTAATTTAGCCACCGTATCGACATTCCGTTCGATAATGGTGGGATTATAGCCGATCATTTCTAACGTATTGGCAACAGAACGGCCGATCGGTCCAAATCCGACAATGATTGCCTGGCGCGGGTGGTTGCGAGAGTCTACAGGTTCTGTTGTTTCTGCTGGAGCCGCTTTATCGGATAGGTAATTTGTTAGGCGGTTGGCGCCTCTAAATAAGATAGAATTGAGTGAGATGGAGACTAAGGCGCAGGCAACGATGATATCAAACCCCTCGTCGGGTAGCAGGTCATACTTCATCGCCTCCTCGGATAAAATAAAGGAGAACTCTCCAATTTGTGCTAAAGCGATCGCTACGGTCACAGCTGTTTTAATGGGGTATTTTAAAACGATCGTGATGAGGAAAGCAGAGAGAGGCTTAATAATCAAGATAATGCCCAAGACCCCTAAAAACAAAATATAGTGTTCGGAGATTGCGGAAGGGTTAAACAACATGCCTACGGAAAGAAAAAAGATCACGACAAAGGCATCTTTAACAGGAAGAGAGTTAGCGAGTGCTTGTTGACGCACATCTGTTTGGCCAATGACCATGCCGGCTAAGAAAGCTCCCAGCGCGATTGATGTTCCAAAAATGATTGCTGAGGATGTTGCGATAGCAAAGGTAACTGCTAAGATCGTCAGGGTAAAGAGCTCATGTTCACGCGTCCGAGCGACAATCGTTAAAGCGCGATGCACAAAGCGGCTGACAACAGTAAACATCAAGGCGGCGAGGATAGCGAACTTTAGGAGAACCATTCCTAAAGCAATCAGAGCATTTTCAATAGAGATCTGCTCTCCGGTGAAAGCCTCTGCAATCGTTGGAATTAAAATTAAGACTGCGACAGTTAAAATATCTTCAACAATCAGCCATCCAACAGCGACATGTCCCTGAGGAGTATCTAAAAGATGGTTATCATCGAGTACACGTACAAGCACCACGGTACTGGCGACCCCGATTGCTAAACCGATGACGAGACCTGCTTCAAGCTGCCATCCAATACTGTAGATGAGTAGTGTTCCGACAGCAGCGGCAATCAATGTTTGGCCGATGGCGCCTGGGATGGCGATATTTTTAACTTTGACAAGATCTTCTAATTTAAAATGAAGCCCCACTCCAAACATCATTAAGATCACGCCGATTTCAGCGAGCTGCTCGGCGATATGAAGATCGGCAACGAAGCCTGGAGAGAAGGGACCGATCCAGAAGCCGGCAAGCAGATAGCCTAGAATAGGTGAGAGACGTGCAATCTGTGAAAGATAACCGAAGAGGCTGGCGAGAGAAAAGCCAACTGTCAGAATGAAAACGATTTGTAGATTTTGGGATTCGATGGCTTCAAACACTTGAAAACTCTCCCTCCTAGATTTAACTTATTTTTTCACTCTAGCTTTCAAATTAATTTTATTCCATAAACAGATTTAGAAAATCTAATGATGAGGGAGTAGAGGTGGGAGCAGGAAAGCAGTGGGGGCAGGCCTTAAATTCAGAATTTCCCTTACAAATTGTTGGAACAATTAATGCTTATGTCGCTCTGATGGCTAAGCAGCTAGGCTTTCGTGCCATCTATCTCTCTGGTGCTGGAGTAGCTAACGACTCCTATGGCCTGCCTGATCTGGGGTTGACGACATTAGATAACGTGTGTGAAGACATCCGGCGGATTACAGCCGCTGTCGACCTTCCGCTTTTAGTCGATATTGATACAGGCTTTGGTGGACCATTGATGGTAGAACGTACCGTCTGCTCGGTAGCGAAGGCGGGTGCAGCGGCGATTCACATGGAAGACCAGGTTGCGCAAAAACGGTGTGGACATCGCCCTGGCAAGGAGCTTGTTTCTAAAGAGGAGATGGTTGAACGACTTTTGGCTGCCTATGAAGCCTGTCCAGACTGTGATTTCTATATGATTGCTCGCACGGACGCTCTCGCTGTAGAAGGAGTCGAAATGACGATTGAGCGTTGCCAAGCGTATCGCGATGCGGGTGCAGATGCTATATTTTTAGAAGCCGCTCGAACGCTAGAAGATTATCGAATTATCAAGCGGGAAGTTGGATTGCCCATATTGGCCAATATCACAGAATTTGGGATGACGCCGCTGTTTACTTTAGGAGAGCTGCAGGTGGCAGGTGTAGACATGGCACTATATCCCTTGTCGGCCACACGGGCCATGCATCATGCCGCTCGAAGAGTTTTGGAGGAGCTGAGGTCCAATGGGACACAGCGCTGCAGCTTACAGCATATGCAGACGCGGGAAGAGCTCTATCGATTTTTAAATTATTATGCTTATGAAGAGCGATTGAATCGCTTACAAAGTAGAGCAAAGGAGAAGAGCGATGAGTCAGGCAGCGTTTAAACCTAAAACAGGCGGGCTGGCAGGTGTTGTCGCTGGCGATTCAGCGATCTGCCTCTGTGGGGCAGAAGATGAAAGCCTACTGTATAGAGGCTATTCCATCGAAGAGCTCGCTGAGAAAGCAACTTTTGAAGAGGTCGCGTGGCTCTTATTGCGAGGAGAGCTGCCGACAGCAGAGCAGCTATCCAATTACAAAAAGGAGATGATCGGGCTGAGGGAGCTTCCCATAGCCTTAAAACAGCTGTTAGAAACCATTCCAGCCGATGCTAACATGATGGATGTCTTG
>CAZZJE010000341.1:0-2950 GCA_964654295.1 uncultured bacterium
GTGGAAAAAGTGGGGCAACTTGGACTTGAACCAAGGACCAGCGGGTTATGAGTCCGTAACCCTCTCCTTAAACTACCTTAAATTACAGTAGCTGACAGCAACCACTATACAGTGAAAAAGTCCTTTTCGTCCATGTCAATTTGAATTGGTTTCACGTGGCTTCATTTCCTTATTTGGTCCACCAGTGGTCCACGGGTTTTACCTGCATTGAACTGTTCAAAAAACATTGAACAGCTTGAATTATTGAACAGTTGGGAATGGCTCTCAATGATAAAAATGTCTATAGAAAGGAAAAAGTGTCGACACTTTTATCATCCTTTGGAATGAACTAAAGAATTTTAGATTTAGTGATTTACTTAACTCAAAAGCTCGTCTTTGGGTGTTTCAAAATTTTTAGATCCTTTATCCAAAAGACTAAGAATAGTTTTTTCAGCGACAGGTTTGTAATCCCAAACTTCAACACATAGATTGAGTTGATTAGATATGATTTTGCTCGGTTTTTTCTCATGAACGTGACCATGCAGTTGAAAATGAGAAGGTGTTGGATTGGAGGGAATATGAATAAGCTCTACATTGTGTTGGCCTATCTTTAAAAAAGCAGATTCCAAAACAAGATTGAATCCGACTCGCATCATATAGCTTGCATTACGATCATGATTGCCACGAATACAAATTTTATGGCCATTAAGCCGAGAACAAATGGAGTGAAGATGTTCGACATCTCCAAGTCCAAAATCGCCAAGAAAAAAGACTTGATCTTCTGCATCAACACATTGATTCCAATTGTCAATGAGACTTCGATTCATCTCCTCAACTGTCGTGTAAGGACGACCAGCATACCTGATGATATTTTTGTGTGAGAAGTGAGTATCTGAAATAAACCATCTTTTCATATTTAAGCTCAGTGTTTGTGTAGAAGATCATTAAAGTCGATAATTGAAGAAAAGAAATCACTTTCCAATACAGATTCATCAACACCATTTACGTGAATCAAAACAGGCCGTATAGATATATTTTTAGGAAGAGCTAAGCTTTTGATTTTTTGTTTTACTTCATCGATGACGCTTTTTGTAATTTCCTGCGCGTTAAATTTGATTTCGCATAAATAGCAGGTTCCAAATTTCGTTTGGATCATGTAGTCAATTTGACATCCTTGGCGATCATTTGCTTTTCGTTGAAAAAATGGATTGTCATTTAAAATTTCAGAAGGATCGATACTAAGGATTTTTTGAACCGTTTTTCGGTTTCCAAGAACAAGGTTTTCAAATTGCAATCCCATTGCAGATTGCCATTGAGGTAATAGCTTCAATCCTTGCTTTTCGATCTTTTTTTTATTTGGTTCAATATACTTAAGATAGAATCTCAAATAGTTATCCTTGAGTCGATAATGACTTAATTTTGAATCTAGACCAGTCTTAAGATGCCATGTAAAATCGCGTGAAACAAACCCTGCCGTAACGAGGTCTTCCATGTATTCAGAAACTAGGCTGTTTTTTTCAACCTTCAAGGCTGTGTAAATATCTTTAAGCTCACAAGGTCCATCTGCAAGCCTTTCAACAATGGTTTTGTAAGTAGTGCTTCTAGAAGAAAATAAATCTGAAAAGATTCGTTCAAACTCGCTAAAAAGAAAACCTTCTTTTCGAAAGCACAGTCTTTGGATATTTGTTTCTGCACTCTGATTGGGCAAAATTTCTTCAAGATATCGTGGAACACCTCCCATTACAGAAAGTACTTTAAGCTTGTCAAAAGCTGAAATCCTATTTTGTTCCGCATTCCAAAACTCATTACATTCATATAGGGGAAGCTCTTCCAAAACAATGTCTAAGGATATTCTTCCCATAAACCCTGTACTGCTAAGGATATTTTCTTCTATCCAGCTTGAAATCGACCCACAGAGAATTAGAACTAGCTGAGGATTGTTTTTGAAATAAAGATCCCAAGCAGTTTTGAGTTTTCCGAGAAATGTAGGATCTTTTGAACCCATCCAGCTAATTTCATCTAAAACAAGAACAATTTTTCCTTGTTGAGTCTGCTGTGCTAAATGCCAAAACAGATCGCCCCAGTCGTCAGCCCTTGGAAGAGGGATTTTCATTTCACGTTGTAGTTGTCGAGCAAACTCTTCCTTCTGGTCGGAAGCTGAAATGCCTTTGGTTGGCGGAATCCCAGAAAAAACATAATGCGGGGTTTTCTCAGCGAATTCTTGTGCTAAACGGCTCTTTCCGATGCGGCGTCTTCCTCGAATGACTACTAGACTCGCTGACTTCTTCTTAAAGAGCTCACCGAGCATCTGAAGCTCTCTTTTCCGACCTACAAATGAATGCTGCATTTTGAATCCTTATTTGGTGATGTATTTATCATAACATTTTTACGTCACCAAATCAAGAAAATATGATTTGGTGATTGACAAATTCAAGAAAATGGTCTATAAATTATCTCTAATAACAGTCGAGTGATGAAAATGAATGTATTGAATTATAATTTACGCTTTCGACCAGTAAAAATCGGCTGGTGCCTTCATAATAATGATTGGGTTGCTTATCAGGAAATTTTGAAACTCAACTTTATCACGGCTGGAGGGCAATATAACCCGCTAATTCCTATAGATGATGAAGATTACGCTAAAGCATTGATTAAAGCTTTTCGCGTTGATCTTCTTTTATCTGTCGCGGAAGATCCTGAAATATGTGCATTTATTGCAAAATTTCCCTACTTAGGCAACGGTTTTCGATCCCAAACCTTTTGGGATAATTTTCATGGGTTTAAGATCCCAAAATTTGTCGACATATCACATAGTATCATAAAATATTTGGAACAAGGGTATAAAAATGGTCCTGAGTGCCAATTTTTAGGCTATGATTGGGAAGAAAATGATCCATTAGCTCATGTTCTATTAGCGTAAGCGTCTAAAGAAACCATGTTGCCAATAAAATCGGCAATCCAATCTATGAAT
>CAZZJE010000342.1:0-2949 GCA_964654295.1 uncultured bacterium
GACCATAAGCAATCGGGAATACAAAAAGGCTTGACAGCCCTGTTAAGCCTTTACTTTACAATTCATATTTAGACATTACGAAATGGGTCAAAGATTATGTGTACATTAGGAAAACAAGAATGGGATGAGATGACGGTTTGCACGACTATGCAATCCTTCTTCGAACGGCCAAACGAACGTAGCGATAATGCCCATCGTTTCTGCTCTTTTAAAGGACGCACTTTTTGCTTGATTGAGCTAGTTAAAACTCCTCTCCGCATCCTTCTACTCGAAGCGCTTATGGTTCTTTCGATTGCTGTATCCGTTTTTGAAACGGCCTACTACTTTTTAGATGCACTCTTTCGTTTCAACTGCAGGCGTTGGGCTGAGGTTCCTAATTCAATTATTCGGCTTTTAGAGTTTACGGGAACAGCTTTGATCTTACCTCTGAAGATTGTTGAATTAATGCCTCGTTATCTGATTGGAGCAGTCATCCATCCAGGTGTAGCTATACGACCTATCTTAGCCTAAAGCATATTGCTCGGTAGAATAGAATTTTTTGAAGTTCAATTTTTTTTCTGGGTCTCGTTTAAGATAGATACTTTATGCCGCCTTTTTGAGATGGGTGAGCGTGAGGGATGGAAAAAAAATTCGAACTTCTATAAAACCCTTAGAAGATTACATACTGGATCGCGTGACATCGGGCTACGCTATGTTCTGATCCCTAAGGGAGACCTTTGTGAATGCATTTACCATGCGGCCTCTGATGCCTTATAAAGTCATGTCGTTCGGATTAACAGATGTCGGGTTGCTGCGCCAGAATAATGAAGATGTCTGGGTTGTATGTCCAGATCTGCTTCTCTATGCTTTAGCAGATGGGATGGGAGGGCATCAGGCTGGCGAGGTGGCAGCAAGAACTGCTATTGAAACTCTCTGCCACTGTTTTCGAGAGCTGAAAGAGCGCTGGGATGGAGAAGAGCATTCACTGCTTGAAGCTTGCGAAGAGATGACTAAAGCTTTTCAGCAAGTTAACAACTCTGTTTATCTAAAGGGCAGATCAGACCGCGAGTTAAAGGGAATGGGGACAACGCTTTGCTGTCTCTACTTTCATCGTTCAGCGATTGTTTATGGAAATGTAGGCGACAGTCGAATTTATCGCCTTCGCGACAATAAAATGGCACAATTGACTCAAGACCACTCGCTTCTTCGTGAGTTAATCGAACGAGGACAGATCAACGAAGAGCAAGTGGAAGAGTTTCAATACAAAAATATTATCACGCGAGCCATAGGCACTGAACCTTACGTTGACCCGACGATTCACTTTAGCGATCTCCATCCACAAGATCGTTTTCTCTTATGTTCGGATGGATTGTCCGACTTAGTAAAAGATGAAGAGATCTCTATTTTACTAGCTCAATATAGCGAACTTGAAGCCTGCGGCCAAGCATTGATTGCGCTAGCTAAAGAGCGCGGCGGACATGACAACATTACTGTTGTGCTTGTCGATGCAATTGAAGCTTAAAAAAACTAATTAGCCTTGTCAAATTACGAAATGTCCTTGCCAATCTACCTCGATAACAACAGCACCACGCTCCTTGACCCCGCTGTTCTTCAAGCGATGTCTCGCGTCTGGCTTACGCCTAGCAACCCATCAAGCCTCCACTGCTTTGGCCGAATGGCAAAGGGTGCCCTTTTGAAGGCAAAGCAGCAGATTGCCGATGCACTGCAGCTTCTGCCACAGCAGCTTCTATTTACTTCTGGTGCAACAGAAGCCATTAATCTCGTTTTACGAGGCATGTTTCCTCCCGGAAAAGGTGGCCATCTTATCTATTCGACAGCCGAACATGCCGCTGTTCTTGCTACGGTTGCTTATTTGGAAAGGCAAGGGATAGCGACGACAGCTCTTAAACCAGGAGAGTGGGGGGCTGTCAAGGCCGAAGCCATTGCCGAAGCCATTCGTCCCGATACCCGCCTGATCGTCGTGATGGCTGTGAATAATGAGACTGGAGTCAAAAGCGATCTAAATGCAATAGCTAATGTCGCAGCAGGAGCGAATATCGCTCTTTTTGTAGATGGAGTCGCTTGGATGGGTAAAGAGAGAGTTGATATCCCACCAGGGGTCACAGGTTTTTGCTTTAGTGCACATAAGTTTCATGGGCCCATTGGATCAGGATGCTTAGTTTGGCGCCGTTCATGGAATGATTTAGAGCCGATTTTGACTGGCGGTCCGCAGCAATATGGCCGCAGAGGCGGCACTGAAAATCTGGCTGCAATTGTAGGATTGGCTGCTGCTATCGAGCAAATAGAGCATTTGGTCGATGAGAAAAGTGCCCTGATTTCTAAGTTAAGAGACCATTTTGAGGAGAACTTATGTAGACGTCTATCCGATGTCTGCCGAAATGGATCGGGCCCACGTGTATGCAATACGACCAACCTGGCATTTTTAGGTGTCGATGGAGAATCGCTTTTGGTTTGTTTAGATCAAGCTGGCCTTGCAGCCAGCCACGGCTCTGCCTGCTCTGCAGGTGCTTTAGAGCCATCTCGAGTTCTTTTGGAAATGGGCTACCCGCGGCAAAGGGTCTCTTCCTCTCTCCGGTTCTCTCTAAGCCGTTTTACCACGGAAGAGGAGATTGAGCGAGCCATTGAGCTGGTCGTTCAGGCAGTGGAGCGCTTGCGGGCTTTTCATTAAAAAAACTGCTTTTGGGGAGTGCGGTGACTTGTCCTTGCAGATTGACACCTCTTTTTCTTGATTTTTGAAAGAGTGTATAAAAAGCGCGTTTGCTAGGCCCAAAGGGCCGCTATAGTTTAGACGTTTTTATGTAAAAGGCTCGAACGGGCTAGCCTTGCAAAGTGTTTGGTTAAACGCAATCATTAAAAGACATTGTGTTAGGCCTCGAAGAGGCCGGCACAATTTTAGGCCAGGCCGTAAGGCCTGGTATAGGTTGTTTTAATGATAGAGCCCCAGCGGGG
>CAZZJE010000343.1:0-2948 GCA_964654295.1 uncultured bacterium
GGGCCTCATAAGACAACAATTTTGAAGTCCCTTTTTTAATTTTGCAATTACCTCTTTAGCCTGCGCTTGTTTTTGCAGGTTTTAACCTGCAAGAATTAATAGGTTAAAACTTATGCTACATCTTATTGTTTTAAATCTCTTTTTAATTGAAAATATATAGAGATATCTTTATAATATTTCTTAAACCTTAAACTTTAAGTGACGATAAAATAAATGTCTGCGGTATCTAGCTTTAATAGCCAAACGTGTGAAACTTCTTTGCTACTCCTCTCCACCTCCTTTTCTAAACGTCTTTCCAAGCGAAAGTAACTTCTTTTCAGTTTCGCGTTTTCCTATCTCTTGATAAACAGATTGTTTGGTTAATTTATGTTTGATTCTCTTTTTACGTTTTTAGAACGTGTAGACAGCTTTTTTTGGACCTATGTTGCTTTTATTTTAATTGCTTGCTTAGGTAGTTGTTTAACTATTTATACTCGTTTTTTTCAGTTTCGCACTCTTCCTGTTATTATCTCCACTTTCACCCAGCTCATGGGAAGGTCTTCGAAAGAGCAGCGCGGCGTGCATCCTTTGAAAGCCTTTTTTGCTTCTGTCGGCGGGATGATTGGAATTGGCAATGTTGTTGGGATTGTAACCGCGATTCAATTTGGTGGGCCTGGAGCTCTCTTTTGGGTTTGGGTTGCCGCGATGATTGGCGGAATCATTAAATATTCGGAAATCTACCTTGGCTTACGCTTTCGTGTTGCCAATAAACATGGCGGATATGATGGCGGTCCCATGTATTTTTTACAGCAAGCCTTTAAGTGGCGCTGGATTCCAATTTTTGTAGCGATTCTTCTCTGTATTTATGGTGTAGAAATTTATCAATTTACGGTTGTAGCAGAGAGCGTTACTTCTAATTTTGGATTAAACAAATACCTCGTGATCCTAGGGCTTCTAGCAGCGGTTCTCTATGCAAGTCTTGGAGGCGTTGCCCGTGTTGGTAAAATCTGTGCCCTTTTCATGCCGCTTTTTGTTCTGATTTATATGGTGATGGCTCTATGGATTGTCGCTGAAGAAATTCAAAGTTTACCTGGAATCTTAAGAGACGTCTTCATTACGGCTTTTACTGGGCATGCAGCGGTTGGTGGGTTTGCTGGAAGTTCTATTATTTTAGCGATTCAGTGGGGGATTTCCCGAGCAGCCTATTCTGCTGACATCGGGATTGGGTATGACTCGATTATTCAGAGTGAATCGACAACCGTCTATCCAGAGCGTCAGGCGCGCTTAGCTATTCTAGGCGTCTGCGTGGATAACATTGTCTGCACAATGAGCATTTTAATTGTGCTTGTGACGGGGATATGGAAAGCCGAAGTCCCTATTGATGCGTCGCATCTTATCCAAACAGCGATGAGTGCCTATTTTCCCGGGATGAATCTCTTCATGCCGCTCTTTATCTTGATTGTTGGCTATACAACCTTGATTGCCTACTTTACCGTAGGACTCAAGTGTGCCCGTTTCTTGTATCCACGTCATGGGGAGAAACTCTATATTTTCTATGGAATCGTAATGCTGCTTCTTTTCTCTTTCTTGGAGCAGGGACATGCACTAACTGTGATGTCTATTGCAGGGGCCTTGTTGTTGAGTATCAATTTGCTAGGTATCTTTAGATTGCGACATGAAATTGCGTTTGTTAGCGAGGATGAGGTTATCTCTGAAAAATCGAAACAAGCCGTTCGATCGGGCAGTGTTGCGGCTTGATTACCCTGATAGATTCGTAATTTGATTTTTAAAGCTATGGTGAAAATGATTAAATTAGTAAACTATGGTGAAATAATTAAAATGTTAATTTTTTAACAAAATTAAAATCACAACTAAAATTAGGAGATGTGAGATGCGTACTGAAGTAAATTTAAATGCTACCATTGGCTTAGGCATAGGGCTGGAGAATGTGTATGGAATAAGTCAATTGCCTGAGTTAGCAAAAGTAGAACTTCCGGAAGAAAATGTAAAACGTAATTTATTAGACCATATTAAGTCTAACTACCAAAAATGGGATCCGAATGCTCCTGATTACAAAAAAACCGAATGCCCGGTTGATTTTAGAATCCAACTGAATTCAGACCTCGTACTCGTAAGTCTTGCTAAAGAGAACTCTTATGCTATAAGAATGCATAACTCTTTTTCTGTAGCACCTGGGTCTACAAATACAAAAATTTGGACAAAATATTCAGATCGGTCCGTTTTGAAACCAAACTTTCAAGAAATAATGACACAAGCACTCTTTGTACAAGGCGATAACGATGTAGATATCCAAGAAGGTTGTTTTGCACAAGTCGGTAAAATGATGCGAGTGTTCAGTGTTTTAAAATCTGAAATCCGCAAGCTTACAGAAGGTTTATAGATTAATTAAAACTTCAACATATTTCATTAAAAATGTTTGACGTTGTTAGAGTGTGGCGGCAAGGATAAGTTGCCACACTCGAAAGTCGCCCTTAAAATTCACTCTGCAGCAGATAACAACGGGTTATTTAGAAGCTGATAATAAAATAAGTGGTTGACAAGGTCGATAAAGTTATTAAATGCATTTATAAACCGCTTATCGTTATATCCTTAATATCTTTTTAATCGTTAATTCTTGTTTGATAGTTCGATATCCACAGGGTTTGTAAATTAAAATTAGAATGATACAACGATTAAACGATAAACTTATTGATTATTGATTTGCTCAAAATTGCATATAAAATTTGGAGGTATAGGATGCTTAATTTAAATGCGACAATTGGCTATGGCTTAGGTTGGGAGACAGCTAAAAGAATAGAAGAATTGCCTGAAATAGCAACAGTAGAAATTCCTGAAGATGAAACAGATAATTTGGTGGAATTTATCCAGTCCAACCATCAAAATTGGTCTCCAGCAGCAATTCCCGCTGGGATTTAAAAAATAATTTACATGCCACTATTTTGTGAATT
>CAZZJE010000344.1:0-2942 GCA_964654295.1 uncultured bacterium
GATAAAGGATATGACAGTGAAGAACTTCGCGAGATTATTCGTGGAAAATCTTCAGTGCCAATTATTCCAAGAAAAAGTAATTCAACGATAGGAAATGATGATATGGATTGGGGGTTATATAAATACCGACACCTGGTAGAAAATATTTTTGCAAGGATCAAACATTTTCGCGCAATAGCAACAAGATACGATAAATTGAAAAGAAATTATGCGTCAATGGTCGCAATGGCGTGTGGTGTTATGTGGTTATCGATGTGAATTGTAAACAGGCCCTACTCTTGCATTATAAATATGTTGATTGTACAATTTTGATTTCACTGAAAATGGTTAAGGCGGGCATCCTGATTTAGTTATATTCTATAAAAATTTCCTAACTAGATTAATCAGAAGAATTTAAAGGATCACTGACAATGGATAGACCTCTGGTTTTTATGTTTTCTGGTCAAGGTTCTCAATATTACCAAATGGGAAAATTATTATATGAACAGAATCCAGAATTTAGGGTTTGGATGGATAGAGGAGATAATTTAGTTTATCAAAAACTAAATTACTCTATCCTGGCTATTCTGTATGATAGAACAAAAAGGAAAAGTGACGAATTTAGCCGAACGCTTTATACACACCCCGCCATTTTTATGGTTCAGTATGCCTTGGCACAAGCGCTACAGTCAGAAGGGATTTATCCTGCTAAAGTATTAGGCGCTAGTTTAGGTGAACTGACAGCAGCAGCTACCTCCGGATTTCTAACTTTTGAAGATGCTTTGAACATTGTCATTATTCAAGCTCAAAATATCGAAAAATTCTGTCAACCTGGGCGCATGTTGACTATACTATCTTCTCTTGATATATATAATGATTTAATTGAAATTAATCGATATATAACTCTAGCAGCAGATAATTTTCCTGGTCATTTTATTTTATCAGGTGGAATAAATGAACTTAAAATAATTGTAGAGTGGTTGCAACGGCGAAATATTACCAGTCACATGCTGCCTATTACTCATGGTTTTCATTCTTCATGGGTTGATCCTTTACGAAAACCTTTTTTTAATTCTGCAAAAAATTTTGGTTTCAAATTAGCAACAATTCCCTTTTATTCATGTGCAACTGCCTCTATGCAACCTATGATTAGTTGTGAACATTTGTGGAAAGCTATACGTGAGCCTATTTTATTTAGACAAACTATTCAAGAACTTGAGCAAGAAGGACCATATTATTATTTGGATGTTGGTCCATCAGGGACATTGTTTACTTTTACAAAATATAATCTCTCTCCTAATAGCAAATCAAAAGCTAAAGCTATTCTTTCTCCTTATACACAAAATGGTGATATAATAGGCGATATAGTAAAAAAATTATGATCTCCTGCTATGATTAAAGTTCATATCCTAAAAGTACAAAAATTTAATTATATAAATTACTGCTATATTATTGCGCACATTGAGCAACAAATAGCTATTTTAGTTGATCCTGCTTGGCAGCCAGAACTAATTCAAAAAACTTTATCTCAATATAATTTAAAGCCAATAGCGATCCTATTAACTCATTATCACCATGATCATGTTCACTTAGCCCCCTATTTTGCTGAATATTATCACATTCCAGTATATATAAGTCATATGGAAATGGATTATTATCAGTTTAGTTGCCCCAATTTGTTGCCAATTATTAATAATCAATTGCCTATAAAACTAGGGCCAATTGAGATTAAAGCTATCTTTACGCCAGGCCATACTTACGGTGGCCTTTGTTATCTTATTGAGAATAATTTATTTGCAGGTGACACCTTATTTAACGAAGGCTGTGGGATGTGCTTGGGTAGAGGAGCTGATCCATACCAAATGTATGCTAGCTTACAAAAACTTAAAAATATGCTTCATCCAGAAGTTAGTATCTATCCTGGCCATTGTTATAAACTACCGCCCGGACAATTGTTTAAAGTTGTATTACACTCTAATATTTACTTATCATTTTCTAATCCAGAGGATTTTGTAACTTTTCGAATGCGTAAACAGCAAAAAGGTCTATTTAATTTCATTTAGCTTGAATTTTGACTATATTCTGTCCAGCAACCCTAACTAAAATAAAGTTTCAATGCGATTTTTGACTTCTGGTAAATGAAATGTTTGTCGATGCATTTCGATCTCTTGATCAATAACTTCAGGAAGCTTGGCACGAATTTCTTGCGTTAAATGTTGTTTTAGAATTTTAAGAGCCACTCTAGGCTTGTCTGCTAGTTGTTCTGCTAACTCTAATGATTTTGCAATTACTTCAGCTTTTTTTACTATTTGCACTGGAACACCTTTAATACGCAAGACGCTTCCGTGATAAGTATTTGCAGAATATAATAATTCGTGACCAATACTAGCCCCAAATTTGTAGGGTACAATATAAGTAGCCCCCATTCCTGGTGTAAAGCCATACTTCATAAAATTTGTACTGTAAATACTTTCTTCGGCAAGTAATATAATATCGGCAAAACATCCAAATGCTAATCCCCCGCCAATGGCATGACCTTGCATTGCAGCAATTGTGGGAAATGGACAATCTAGAAGTAAACGATAAAATCCTAAATCAGCAAATGTCATTTTTCCAGAGTGAAGATTCAGTAATTCAGACTGTGTTCCTCCACAACAAAAATAATTATCGTAGCCATAGATAACAACTACTTTTATTTCTTCATGCGAATTAATTACCTGAAATGCTTCTAACAAGCCTTTAATAAGAGAAGGAGAGAAGGTATTGCGTGAGTTTCGGTCCATCATTTGTATAACAGCAATACCTTTATTCAAGGTCCAAGAAACAGAACTCATACATCTTCCTCCCAAGGAAGCTTTTGTTTTTGTACATAATTTGCGAGATTATGCTGTACACGAGGTAGCTGTGTTAATCGAGTAATTTCTCGGATAGCGGTTTCTTCCATAGCTTCGTTGATTATCTAT
>CAZZJE010000345.1:0-2928 GCA_964654295.1 uncultured bacterium
TTATACGACTTACCGATCGCTGTTGGACTTGCCCTCTCCCTAGGTGTCTTGCCGGAACAGGCACACCATTATGCTCGACAGTTTTTATGGGTAGGCGAAGTTGGTCTCAGCGGAGATCTGCGCCCTGTCAATGGGGCTCTATCGATGGCCATGCTTGCTCGTCAGAAAGGCCTGCGTGGAATCTGTCTACCAGCAGAAAATGCAAGAGAGGCTAGGGCCGTTCCTGACTTAGAAGTGATCCCTATTAGAAATTTAAAAGAAGCCATCCATTTTTTAAAGACTAAAGAGATTCTTTGTTCACTGGAGATAGAGCCTCAGGTAGCTAAGTCTACTACTTCCGAAATTGATTTCAGTGACATCTATGGCCAAGAGTATATCAAACGAGCGTTAGAGATTGCGGCAGCTGGTGGGCATAATGTCTTAATGGTTGGCCCGCCAGGTACTGGCAAGACAATGCTAGCAAAAGCTTTAGCAAGCATCTTGCCTCCCATGCAAGTGGAAGAGGCCTTAGAAGTCACAAAAATTTATTCAGCCGCTGGTTTAATTGCGCGAGGAGAGAGCCTATTCGAGCAGCGCCCTTTTCGCTCTCCACACCATACAATTAGCTATGCGGGACTGGTTGGCGGTGGAAATCCTCCCCGTCCCGGAGAAATTTCGTTAGCCCATCGCGGTGTTCTCTTTTTAGACGAATTACCTCAGTTTTCCCGAGCAGTGTTAGAAGGGTTGCGTCAGCCTTTAGAAGATCGCAAAGTTACAATCAGCCGAGCTAGTGGCAACTTAACTTTTCCAACAAGTTTTATGCTTGTTGCGGCCATGAATCCATGCCCCTGCGGACTTTTAGGACATCCGGATAAACCTTGCCGAGACACACAGCTTATGATCGAGCGCTACCGAGGAAAAATTTCGGGGCCTCTATTAGATCGTATCGATATGCGATTAGAAGTTCCTATTTTGCGATTTGATAAGTGGCAGCAAGGTCAGCGTGGAGAGACGTCAGAACAAGTAAGGGCACGAGTCATAAAAGCCAGAGGGCGTCAGACTAAGCGCTTTAGCCAAGCCAAAACAAATGCCGAAATGACGTCGAGAGAAGTTCGAGGAGCTGTCCCGCTAGATGCTGAATCTAAGCAACTCATGCAGCAGGCGATGGACTATTCGGGATTATCTGCCAGAAGCTGCGACCGTCTCTTACGGGTTGCGCGTACGATTGCCGATTTGGAAGATGAAGCTCACGTCTCCAGCGTTGCGATTATGGAAGCGCTGAACTATCATTCGGCTTGGAAAGAGCTTCTTGAAGCTGCATTGCCTCCTCATTAAAACGCTCTGGTGTTCTAGGAAAAGCTGTCAACTCTTCAACCGTTGGCAGCTCATCTTTAAATGTTAATCCCTGGTCTCGCAGTTTTCTGGCACTGACTAAAAGGCGTGTTTCCAAGGATGAGACAGCTTGATTATAACTTTTAACAGCGCCATCAAGTCCTTTACGCAGCTCATTGAAATAAGTTGCAAAGAGACATAAGCGCTCGTGCAGCTGCCTGCCCCACTCTGTCATCTTTTCGGCATGGCGTGTTAACCGTTCCTGCTGCCAGCCTACAGCCACTGCTTTTAATAACGCCACTAATGTCATCGGAGTAGCCAGTAAAACACGCTGTTCGATGCCACTTTCTAGCAGTGAGGGGTCTTGTTCGACAGCAGCTTGAAAGAAGGGTTCAGCCGGTAGAAAAAGAACGACAAATTCAGGGGAGGCTTGAAGCTGTTCCCAATAGGATTTGGATGAAAGCTGATTGAGATGTAGCCGAACATGTTTCGCATGCTCCTTTAGCTTTTTGTTTCTCTCCTCTTCTTGATGGCACTCCATCGCATCTAAATAGGCTGTTAGAGGCGTTTTAGCGTCGATAATGACTTGGCGACCATTGGGCAGGTTGACGATAAGATCAGGTCTCCAGCGCTTATTTTCGCCAATCGACTCTTGCGTCACAAAATCGCAATGTTCTACCATCCCAGCCATCTCTACAACCCGTCTGAGCTGCATCTCACCCCAGCGGCCTTTGACATTGGGTATGCGTAAGGCCATTGAAAGTTTACTTGCCTCCTGCTGCAGCTGCCCTTGAGCTTGAGCTAAAAGATAGATCTGCTCTTTAACAGCTCCATGAGCTTGCGAACGCGCCTGCTCAAATTCCCCTATTTTTTGTTCAAAGCGCTCCAAGCTTGTTTTCAAAGGTTGTACCAGATGATCAATCGCCTGTTGACGATGTAACAGCTCCTGTTTAGCACTCTCTTGAAAGCGCTCTAGCCGTCCAGCCGCTAATTCTAAAAATTGACCTGACTGAGCATGTAAGAGGTCGGAAGAGAGCGATTTGAACGTATCACTCATCTGCTGCTGCAAGGCTGTCCAATAGCCCTCTTTTTCAATCCAGTGGAGACGTTGCTGCTCGGCCTCAACTTTAGCGCAGGCCAACTGCTCTTGAGCTTGGCTACATTCAAAACGCAATCTTTCAACCTCTGATTCCAACTGTTGAGATCGAAGGGCACGCTCATCTGCAACGAGACGCTTGGCAAATTCAACTTGCCATTGGCTACGACAGCGCATGGCATAAAAGCATAATGCGACTATTAAAACTGCTGCTCCTATCCCTGCTAGATGCCACTCGTCAACCATCTCTCTATCTCCCTTTCAAAAGAGTTGCAGAAGGCCAAGACTTTAGCAGAATAAATCATTTTTTGTGTGAATTTATGATTCGTTCGCATTAAGATGTGGTATTCGTCGCGTAGGCTTTAGAGGTAATTGCAAAATTCAAGTTACACGGAGGAAATTTAGTAGCCGATTGTTTTGTTAGGCCTCGAAGAGGCCGGTACAATTTTAGGCCAGGCCGTAAGGTCTTAGCCTTATCTTTCTGTATGTTTGATTTAAAAAACTGGGGCTAAAGAGTATAT
>CAZZJE010000346.1:0-2920 GCA_964654295.1 uncultured bacterium
AACAAATAGAAACTGAAGAAACTATCTTAGGAGCCAGCGCCCATATTATGGGAATAGCAAGAAAAGGAGGTGAAATTTGAAGTATCAACACTTGGCGATAACCTACAATTCTTCTCGCTTTAAGGCCAATTTTGTGTTATTTTTCCTCCAGAAATTTTAAATAAATTCAAAATTATATTCAGTGTTAAATTTTCATGAGCCTTGAGACAGAAAGACTTGTTTTACGAGAATTCACCATAGACGACTGGGATGCGTTTGCTTGGCTCATGGCTGATCCGGAAGTTATGCGGTTTTCGCTAAATGGGCCAATGAATAAAGAACAGGCAAGAAAATATCTTGAGAGGATAATAGCTCACTATTCTGACCATGGATATGGTCTCAATGGCGTGGTTCTAAAAGCGAATAATTCTTTGATAGGTCTTATAGGGTTGATTAGTCAAAATATCGACGGAGAAAACAAAGCCGAATTAGGATATCGTCTCCATCCTCAATATTGGGGTAAAGGACTAGCCAGAGAAGCCTGTTTAGCAGTTTGTAAATATGCCTTTACTCAATTAGGTATGGATGAACTTATCTCCATCATTGATCCAAAAAATACACGGAGTCTTGAAGTAGCTAAGCGTATCGGTATGCATCATTGGAAGGAGACATTTTTTCATAATTTTGCCGTCCATATTTACAGGATCAAAGCCCCAGAAAGTGGTCAAAATGTTAATATCAGAAATTTGAAAGCCGAAGATCTCAGTAAAATAGCAGATACATTTACTTTCCCCTGGAATGGCTTTGAAGCGACTTTGAAACTTTGGGAACAGTGGTTCAAAGAACAAAAAGAGGGCATTCGAACTGTCTGCGTTTTGGAAAGAGAAAACCAATTTTTAGGCTATGGTAGTTTGCTGAGAGTCTCAGAATATTCTTATTTTAGAGAAAAAGGCATTCCCGATGTCAGCGCAATATGGATAGATGAACCAGTAAGAAGGCAAGGGTTGGGAAAAAGGCTCATTGAGCACTTAGAAAGCATGGCGCGCCATGAAGGTTATAAGACTATTGGTATTGGTGTAGGTTTATACAAAGACTATGGTCCTGCTCAAAAACTTTACTTTAAGATGGGTTATCAGCCCGATGGAAACGGCATTACATACAAAGGTAATTGGGTAGTTCCAGGAGTTCAGCATCCAGTAGATGATGACCTGCTCATTTGGCTTACTAAAAAAATATAAAAATGAAAAAAACATTATATTATCTTCTTATAGCTATTAGTTTTCTTTTTAGTATTCAAGCTAGTCAAACAAACGCAGAGCTTTCAGAGCGGACTCCTCAGGCAGCTTCTTTCCAGATAAATTACAGCCACCTTGCTGATAACTTCCATTGGATGGATCAAGTTAGTGAGTCTTGCCTTTCTTTCTTTCAGATCCCAGACTATAAAGCTTACTGGATCAACCAATGGACCTTAACAGAAAAAGAGTTGTCTTTACTCAGACAATATCAAACAATTAGAAAGAAATACCAAAATGAGCCAAAATTTAATGAATTTCTTTCATATTTGGCTTTTGCTCCCGATCCAGCCGAAGTAAAGGATCCTATCGCTGATGCCTTTTACACCTCATTAACACTTAATAATGCTCTTAAAAAGCTTCACGCTGTTCTTACCTCGGATGAAAGTATTTTTATTAAAGCTTTTTTCGAACATTTTGAGCCGCGTTTAAATGAAGTAACTTGGATCAATTCTTATCATTTTCCCATCTTGAAAACTCTAAATACTCATCTAGACAGTGAAAAAGTCCTTGAACATCTCAATAAAATGCAAAGTTTTTATAGGTCTAAGCCGTTAGCTCTAAGATCCATTTTACTTTTTTCTGCACCGGAAAAACATCTTTCAGGAGCATGTTATGGAGATCATCTTCATTTGAGGCTTTCTAAAGAGACTGATCTAGATAAAAGCAATAATGACGTACTTCTCAGTAGTGTCTTAGTGCATGAAGCTACGCATCACATTTCTGGGAGTGCACTTCAAAATCAAAAAGCTAATTTAAGTGCCATTTTCCTGGAAAGTAGTGGTAAGCCAAGTGAAATTCTTTTAATGGACTTAGAAGAACCACTGGTCGTAGCTTCTCAGATGTATTTTATTAAAAACAGCTTTCCTGAATTGTATCAAACGGCTTCTGAATGGTTTTTCTTTCCATTAGCTGAACACTATTTTCCTATTTTAGAAGCTTACTTAGAGAGCGCAAAACCAATTGACGATGAATTTATAAAAAATTGCGCAATGCTTCATAAAAATTTGTCCGAGAATAAAAATGACAAAGAATAAACCTAGTATAACACATATTATACATCTCGAGTTGTCCTCGGAATTTCAAAAGAGACTATTATAATGAACGACGCGAAAATGGATTGGCTGGCGTATGCAAAGACTGCTTCAGCTTTAGACGGAAAAGTCTATTCAGCCGACGAAAATGGGCGTTCCTTCATCCTTGAGTGGAAAAGATCCGATATTCTTTCCCCTAATCTGGCTGCCTTTAAAAAAGATCTCTCGGACCTTGCCGCGGAAAAGCTGTCTGAAAGCGAGCTCGCGTTTTTAAAGGCGAATCCTGAAGCTGCTGCCAGCGAATTATTTCTCAGAGCCTGCAAACCATTGTTGGAAAAGGGCGCCCAGAATACGAATTGGCATGCAGTTCAAGAGACGATTAAGGGATCTGTCAAGCAATTCTACCTTGCCGACCTATCCAAATTCGGACCTGACATGATTAAGCCTCTATTAAACGACATCTATTTTTGCGCAACAGTCAGCAATCCGGATGAGAAAAAACCTTTGGGATTCCTCTTATTCTCTATTACTCCAGCCCTCCCTTTCGGCGATGTAAAGGTAATCAATTTCTTCATGAGGGATCTTAATCCAAACTCAAAGCTGCAGAACATTCTC
>CAZZJE010000347.1:0-2920 GCA_964654295.1 uncultured bacterium
GGAACGGGCTTTCATCCCGAGCTTACTGGACGGGAAAATGTCTTTCTTAATGGTGCCCTTCTTGGGATGTCTCAGCGTGAAATCAAAGCCAAGCTCGATGATATTGTGGCTTTTGCAGGAGTCGAAAAGTTCCTTGATACTCCGGTCAAGCGCTACTCGAGTGGAATGTATACTCGCTTAGGTTTTTCCGTAGCCGCTCATCTCGACTCTGAAATTTTAATCGTCGACGAGGTCTTAGCGGTAGGAGATGTTGTTTTCCAAGAGAAATGTATCAAGTTTATGGATCAGCTAGGCCGCACGGGCCGCACTATCCTCTTTGTTTCCCACGATATGCAGTCGGTTCTCTCTCTCTGCCAAACGGGTCTTTTACTAAATCAGGGAAAGCTGAAATTTTTTGGTCCAGTCCAGCAATGTGTTGAAGTCTACCTTTCCGGAAGCTTAAACCCGCATCTCTCCTGGCAGGGAACGGAAGGCGATGAGCAGGTGTTAATCTACGCAGCTCAAATTCATGGCGCCAATCTCAACGGTCTCTTTTATAAAGGGCAACCTCTCAACTTGACCGTCGATTACGAGGTCTTCTCCTCCCACCCGCGACTCGTCTTCTGCTTTGAAATCTGGAACAAGCGCCATCAGCTGCTCGCCTCTTCTCACACCTGCGAAGATTTTAACGTTTTCCAAAAAGCGCAGCAGCCAGGATGCCATCGCCTCTCTTTTACAATTGACACAAGGTCTTTAAGGCCAGGAGACTATTATATTAAAGTGGGATGCTTAGTGCCGCATCAAAAGGCCATTGTCGTGAATAACCAGATTACGTTAAGTTTTTCTTTATGGTCTTCACCAACAGAGCAGGTTTCGCCCGTTCCAGACTATTTTAAGGGTGGCATGTTCTTGGGAGCTAACTGGCAAATCGATTCATAAATCCGATAGGAGATATATTATATGCCCCAAATTGAAATTCTCTTAGCAACATTTCAAGGGGAAGCTTACCTCCCTCAGCAGCTCGATTCTCTTTTTCAGCAGCAGCATCAAGATTGGACTCTACTTGTACGCGACGATGGCTCCCAAGATAAAACTCTAGAAATCATTGAGCGCTACCAAGCGACTTACCCCGGGCGCATTCGAGTTATTCCCACTGAAACACGCCTTGGAGCTGCTGGAAGCTTTGCCACTCTATTTGAGCATAGCTCTGCTCCGTATGTCATGTGCTGCGACCAAGATGACTTCTGGAAGCCAGAAAAAATTACGCAAACACTCCAAGCGATGCAGTCTTATGAGAAATCTTGTGGTCGAAAGACCCCTTGTCTCGTCCATACTGACCTTGAAGTCGTCTCCCATGATTTAACTCCCATTGCCCCCTCCTTTTGGCGCTATAGTGCTCTCTACCCAAGAAAATGCTCCTCTCTCGGCCATCTGCTCAGCCAAAATGTTGTCACAGGCTGCACCGTGATGGTCAACCGCGCTTTAATTGAAAAAGCAACTCCCATTCCAAGAGAAACCATCATGCATGACTGGTGGCTAGCCCTTGTTGCGGCTGCTTCTGGAGTCATCCATGCTCTCCCTCACGCTACCATGCTTTACAGGCAGCATCATAACAACACCTTGGGAGCCCAAGCGTTTAATACCAAACATGTCATGGATCTGCTCTCTAGCCGTTTAAAGTTTGAAAAAGATCTGCAACATGTTCACCAAGATCAGCTCCATCGGCAACATAAACGCCTTCAAGCCGAAATCTTAATGGAGCGGCTGCAGGCCGATTTGACCTCCTCGCAAAAAGAGCAGCTGCAAGCCTACTGCTCTCTAGAGCAATTTGGCTTTTTAAAAAGCCGCTTGCAAATTTTAAAGCATGGGCTCTATAAACAGGGTCTGTTGAGAAATATTAACTTATTTACTTCACCCACAACATTTCCCTGAGTTGATGTTTTAAGCTCTGTTTTGATTTGCTTTTAGAAAGTATTGAATTAAATAATTATGAGAGTTCGCTTGTTTGATTGTGTAAATAGGTGTTGAAAATAATTGAATAATTTATTAAAATGGTCAAAGCTTAAATAAATTAGGTTGCATATGGCTGAGAATGAAATTATAGCAGAGTGGGGATTCGTTGTTGTGGATCGGCAAGATAACTCCTCTTCAGACAATGACAAGAAAGAGGTTGCCGTCGTCTCTTGGAATTCCTATCTTTTCTCCTATCGACCAACGTTCTGTGAAAAAATTCGCTCCTGGTTTACTACTGCTCCTGAGCCTAAAGCTCCCTCTGAAACTACACCTCCTATATTAAATTTGCCGTTAGAGCAGCTATCTTCTAAATTTCCTTTATTAAACTTGCCGTTAGAGCTTCAAGACCATATTTTCAGTTTTTTAGATCAAAACGATCTCAAAGCTGTTAGTCTAGTCTGCAAGCCGTTTGCAGCGCTGACCTTCTATCAACGTTTACCAATCAGAAAGCTTGTCGAACGGATGTGGAAAACAAATAAGCATCCCGATCTCCCCTGTTCTAAAATAAAAGAGCTCTGTGCCCAACTTTTTTGTTTTGAGAAAGAAGTCGAAGAGGGAAAACCTTTAGCTCTTCTTCCTCATATTAAAGCCTCTAAACCTCTAGCTCCTTATAATTCAGGCGAGCGCATCCTTCCTTTTTACAGCTTTATTGAGATCGAGCATGAAAACAAAGTGCTTAGATTTCCTTTCGAAATCACAAAAAAAGCTGGAAAAATCTTCGCTCACTTCTACCAGACAATCTAGTTGTAGCGTAGGCTTTAGCCTGCGCTTGTTTTTGCAGGTTTTAACCTGCTTTTCGCTTGATATAGCCGAATGACAATCGTTTTCAAGTAAACATTGCAGTTTTAATAAGTTTATCTTTGTTATCGTTATATGAGCCTATCTCACTAATCTATTAACCCAAAAAGTTATCAAACCAAATGTCAAA